>CAMPIR010000001.1 GCA_946886435.1 uncultured Candidatus Saccharibacteria bacterium
ATGGTGTACGTACCCTCCATCAGGTAGATAGTGCCTCCACCCGCTGGAAGCGCTGCGATAGCTGCGTTGATTGCAGCGTCAGCGTTACCCGCAGTCTCGTCGGCACTCGTAACTACGAAGTCGGCTGCGTCCTTGTTCTTGCTGTTATTAGCCGCGACGACGATCGTAGAGCTGCTGCGGTCTGCTTGCCACTTACCGTTCGCATAAACCAGCAGCTGCTTGGTAGTTGTATCAAAGTAAACCATGCCTTCGGTTGGGCTTACTGGGCGAGTGCCGGTCGCACCACCGGTAATTGTGAGTGAACCGCTCGCACCAACCATCAGGTTACTGGCGCCCACTGTCTTTGTGATTGTGTCAACAGTGAGCACATCCACTCCTGCGGCCGTCTGTACCTGGAAGGCGGTGGCCGTATCTGTCGTGTTGCGCAGCGTCAGAGCGTTACTCATCTGCGCACGGTTCGCACCGCTTCGGTACAGTGCCGTGTCGCCGCCGATAGAAATACCGCCCCCTGCTCCTTGCACGCTTAGACCCAACTGGCCCGCTGAGCCCATTGTCAAGATATCAGAGCCATTGTTCTGTATCTTGAACTGGCCAGTGCTGCCGCTGGCGATATTGGTTATAAAGTTGGCATCTGTTGTCGTGTTACTGAGCGTAAAGGCGATGTTTCGCGCATCAGTCGTATTGAGCGTGTTGCCGCCGTCAAATGCACCCTGGAGCGTTATTGATGAGCCGCCACCATTAGCGCCAAGGATCCATGCCGTACCGTTCCACATATAGATCTGACCGGATCCCGCAGAAACAATCGCACCATGCATCGCAAAATCGGTACTACCAGTGTTCATGATATACATCACTCGTCCGGCCGTAGTCGTTGTCGGACTTGGCATAGTTAATGTAACGCCCACCGTTGTCTGAGGGATGGCAATGCCAGTGAAGCGATCGACGGTAGACCCTGCTATACCAATCGGACCATCTGTCGCAAAATCGCTAAGGGTATGTGTCGTATTGAGAGTACTTCCGCCGTTCGTGAACTGGCCACCGTTGATCGTCAGGTAATTTTCGAATGTCGTTGCGCCGGATACGTTAAGGGTGCTGTTGATAGCCGTTGATCCGTTGAGGAATATAGAGCCCGTACCAGTACTGAAGTTGCCGGTGCCGTTATGAGAGAAGTTGCCCGAAGTCTGGATGAAACCAGTGATGTTCTGGAGGTCACCAGTATTTCCGAGGCGGAGCGTGCCGCCGGTTTCATAGCCACCGCTTGCTGCGTTGAAGTTATCTCCAGTAATGGTTCCTGTGCTAGTTAGTCCGGTCAATGAACTCAGCGTACCGATGATAGTGGAGTTGCCCGTAACCGCGATACCATTAGTTGCCGTGAGTTGACCGGATACATTCAAGACAGTGCCGAGAGCGTTCTGGCTGAGCATCGAATCACCAATGGTAAAGCCGGTGCCATTGAACATTGCGATCGTGTTAGCCGTCCCGCTACCGCCGACTGCACCACCCGCACCGCCGGAACCGACACAGTTACCAGCAGTCGTACAGACATCAAAGCCAGCTTGCTGGAGGTTACCACTGAAGTTCGCTGTCGGAGCATCATAGAGCGCAACATTTGCACTCAGGCGGCCGTCAGCCAGTGTACCGCTCGCTATACTGCCCGCGTCAAGATTCGTCAGGAGCGCACCAGAGAGGGCAGGCAGTTGACCGGAGGCGTTGAGCTGTACGAGCTGGCTCGCGCCATTGAAGGTATTGCCCTGCACTGTCACATTTGCACTAAGGCGGGCGTCAGCAAGTACGCCAGCGTTAATATTGCTAGCATTCATATAATAACTGGCTGCTTGACCGTTCAACTGAGCTGCGTTGACGTCCGTGATTGCTGAGCCATTTCCTTGTAGGTTGCTAGCGACGAGATCTCCTGCAACCGTAACAACACCCGCAGACTCACTCAAGATTGAGTCAGTGATCGTAAACCCGCTGCCGTCAAAGACAGCAAGTGCACCAGGGGTTCCACTGCCGCCTATGGCGCCACCGCTTGAACCGATACAATTCCCTTGGCTTGTGCAGATAACCGCGTTAACGCCCACTCCATCACTGGCGTTAAATGTATAAGTGGCGCCGTTTGCGTTATTGAATGATGGGGTTTTGATGATAACACCACCAGTGCCGGTACCCTGAAGCGTTAGGCTCTGATCGGTACCGCTCGCCGACAACGTGCTGCTACCGCTCACACTGAGAACACCGCCGGCCTGGCTAAGTATCGAGTCGGCCAGCGTATAACCACTGCCATTAAACACCGCGATTGTTCCAGCCGTTCCGCTACCACCGAGCGCACCGCCACCTGAGCCAACACAGTTACCTGCAGTCGTACAGACATCACTACCTGCCTGCTGGAGTGTCCCAGTAAAGTTCACCGTAGCCGCGTCAAGTAGTGCAACGTTAGCGCTTAGGCGACCATCGTCCAGCGTACCGGTCGCAATACTAGATGCGTTGAGATTCGTCAGCAGCGCACCGGAGAGGGCAGGCAGTTGACCGGAGGCGTTGAGCTGTACGAGCTGATCAGCTCCGTTAAAGACGTTACCCTGCACCGTAACGTTTGGACTAAGACGTGCGTCCGCAAGAGTGCCGGCAGAAATATTAGTGGCAACAAGATCAGTCAGTAGCGCACCAGATAATGCAGGT
This sequence comes from uncultured Candidatus Saccharibacteria bacterium, assembly GCA_946886435.1. Next base: position 2,677 of record CAMPIR010000001.1, read on the forward strand.
AACTGGGCGGTGCCGTTCAGTTGAACCAACTGGCCTGCACCGTTAAAGGCATTACCTTGAAGTGTGACGTTTACGCTAAGGCGGGCGTCTGCCAAGGCACCTGTAGCTATGTTGCTCGCATTGAGATAATAACTGGCTGCTTGACCGTTCAACTGAGCTGCGTTGACGTCCGTGATTGCTGAGCCATTTCCTTGTAGGTTAGTTGCAACAAGATCCCCTGCAACCGTGACAACACCTGCAGCCTGGCTGAGGGCAGAATCGCTAACCGTATAGCCCGTGCCATCAAATACCGGTAATACCCCCGCGGTACCACCTCCGCCGATAGCGCCACCAGAGCCAACACAGTTACCGGCCGTCGTACAAACATCGTTGCCGCCCTGCTGGAGTGTGCCAGTAAAGTTTGCTGTTACTGAGTCAAACAACGCAACGTTTGCGCTAAGGCGCGCATCATCCAGGGTACCTGTAACAACACTGTTCGCATTGAGGTTAGTAAGCAAGGCGCCCGAAATAGCCGGAAGCTGTCCCGATGCGTTGAGCTGGACGAGCTGATTAGCTCCATTGAACGTGTTGCCCTGCATCGTCACATTAACGCTCAGTCGACCATCATCCAATGTGCCGGCTGAGATATTGCCAGCATCGAGATAGTAGCTACTCGCAAAACCACCGAGCAACGCAGCATTGACGTTTGTGACAGCCGAACCATTACCTTGCAGGTTGCTGGCAATGAGATCACCTGCGACTGTAACAGCAGTACCACTCTGGCTTAAAAGTGAATCAGTCAACGTATAGCCGCTACCATTGAACACTGCAATTGTTCCGCTTGTACCGTTGCCTCCAATGCCCGCGCCTGAACCGACACAGTTACCAGACATCGTACACACATCCTCACCGCCCTGTTGAAGTGTGCCGGTAAAGTTTGCAACTGCGGCGCTATATAGAGCAACATTGTTGCTCAACCTACCATCCGATAACACGCCGACAGTGATGTTTCCTGCGTTAATATTAGTCACGCCTCCACCGTTACCTTGCAGGTTGGTTGCCGCTAAATCACCGGTAACCGTAACTGTGCCTGCTGACTGAGATAAGAGGGAGTCGCCGATAGTAAACCCGCTACCGTTAAATACAGCGATTGTTCCTGCGGTCCCGTCACCACCGACACCACCGCCAGCTCCAAGACAGTTACCGACTGAAGTACAAATCGTTGCAGATACCGTACCAGCATCTGCAGCATTAAACGTGTACGTGGCCCCATTTGGTCCAATGAATCGTGGGACCATGATAGCAACGCTACCTATGCCGCTACCACTTAGGGTTAGATCCTGGTCGATTCCGCCCGCGCCAACCAGCAACGCGCCCGTGCCCTGCAGCTCTGCGGATCCGATCGATACCACTCCCGATCCAAATGCGTTAAGGCTAAGGTTCTGATTGTTTGCAGATGAGATGCTGAGAGAACCAGTTGATGAAACTGCCGTTCCGGATACGTTTAGCCCATTAACGGCTGCGCTCGTTAGGCTACCGCCAGATATAAATGCACCGTTAACGGTGCTGCCCGAAATAGTTGCTCCGTTAATCGTGCCAGCAACAGCAACGTTACCGGCAAACGAAGCATTGCCGCCATTACTAACGACGAGACGATCCAGCCCGTTCCCCTGTAGCCTCAGCAAATCACCACCGCCACTGTTATTTATAAATAAGCTCGGACCCGAGCCCGCGTCATCTTGCGCGGTGCCAGGCTGCAGGAGTACATATGCACCGCCGCCGCCCGTCGAACAATCCATCCCAACGGTACAAATCGTTTGGTTAACTGCACCGCCCGTTGGCAACTGGAACGTTCTGCCTTCAGAGACAAGAACCAGCTGGTCACTGCCTGCAGATATCGTGAAGTCCTGACCGGTCGTCAAACTGGAGATCGTGTTCGCACTGAGCTGGCCAGTCGCCTGCAGATCACCACTGACTACAATCGATCCCCCTGTCTGGCTCAAGATAGAGTCAGCAAGAACTCCTGTGCCGGTGAAGATTGCTATCTGCCCATTCGTTCCGGTACCAGTCAGGAGGTCCCCGGCCGTTCCGATACTAAAGACGCCATTACCGGCGCTAGTCACCGTCAGCTGCGGCGAAGCAGCCTGAATACTTCGTACGCCCGTGTTAGTGATCGTAGTGCCGTTGATTGCAATCCCACTACCTGCTGTAAAGTTAACAGCACCAGTTTGCCCCTGGAGTGATGTAACTCCTACGGCAGATGTTTGACCCACTGCACTGATTACATCCTGCGTTAACGAAAGTTGACCATTTTGCAACATAAGACCGGTGCCGAGGACAATCTCGCCGGCAGAGCCACCCAGAGAGCGAACCGACTCGCCTGTTGAGATAGCAACAAAAGCCTGCCCGTCGTAGATATACGGCGTGTCTGAGGCTTTATCGAAGTAGATCTGGCCTTTCGTGCCTTCTGACGGCCGGTCGGTCGGAGTCAGTATCAACGAATTGTTGGTGCGAAGCTGTCCATTGATGCTCAATGATTGACTGGTTGAGAGATTTATCGCACCAGAAGGGACGCCACTCAGATCAATCTTTTGGGCCTCATAACGGCCATTAACGCCCGTAAGGCTTGCGTTTTGGCTACTTGCATCGCTTCGGTACTTGGCTAAAACAGCAACCGCCAAGAGACCGACAAGTAAAAGGACGACCACAACGGCACCCCAGAGCTTCATGCCGCCCGCCAGCCTTAACCGGCCAAGCACCGTACCGGTCTGTGGCTGCTGAGATGTCGCCACAGTTAAGTTAGGCGCTGCGCTCTGTTCGCCCGACCCCATGGGTTGACTATTGGCCATCCCACTATTTATTTCACTTTGTTGTTTGTCTTCCATGCCTTTGTATCTGTTGGCTATACAAGAGTTATTATACACCCGCCTGAACACATAAACTATACAATTTCACCCTTGAAATGGGTCAAAATCTGCAAACCTGTGGATAACTATTCATAGATTGTTATAAATCAAAAGATGACAGTAATAAATACTACAAATATAACAGATGTGACCATGGCGTTTTTGGTTTTATAGTAATAGTTACATCACAATGCAGTCGTGCACCACTCGCCTACGTAGCCATTCTCATAAAAAACACCCTCGGCTTATGGTTGCGGGGGTGTTTTTGCTATAACGCACCGTTATACTACGGCGCCCTTTGGGCGCGTATGCTTAACGAAATGTATACTCACATCTGGTGGGCGATGAGGGATTTGAACCTCCGACCTCGTCATTATCAGTGACGCGCTCTAACCAACTGAGCTAATCGCCCACGGGTGTGAGTATGCATGCGGCCATCGTAAAAATATAAAAACCTGGTGGAGCGTCGGGGACTCGAACCCCGGACCCCCTGCTTGCAAAGCAGGTGCTCTAGCCAACTGAGCTAACGCCCCATGAATAGGTTTATTGATACATGATCGTACGTGTGTGGTTTTGGAAGGTACTAAGGGGTTGGTTAAAGCCCTGTCGGCAGCTGTTTGGCTAACCGAGCTAACGTCCCAAGATTTTAAATGACCGCGACGGTCAGAGGACATTGTACCAGATAAACAGGGGCGGATGCAAGGTTTTTAGAGCGCCCGTGAACCCAACGAGCGGACATAACGTTCATGGGTTATCTCGAGTACCTCTTCTAAACGAGCATCGGTCATTCCGTGAAGGCGAAGATCGGTATCAACCGCCTCGTTATGGGGGTAATGCATAACTACGTGAGACCAGGTGGCCAGAGCCGTGTTCGGTACCACCCCTCTGTCATCGAGCAGAGCGATTCCATTATACAGATGCTTATTTTTAGTGATGACGGCGTCCTCCGACACGTGGTTTCCGAAAACTCCATCGAAATGTTCCGTCAGCCAGTGACGCTTCTCTATCTCGCATGCAGGATGAGCACTCAGGGGCGAGCTCAACACTCGCGGCTGCCATCCTCGGTCTATCATGCGCTGCCAGCCCTCTAGCGCACCCTCTAGGACAGGCAACGACTTAAAGAAACCAGCTTCTACATACACTTCTTTGATCTCACTGCTGTGTTCAGGATAGTCATCGGCAATATAAAAGTTATCACGGCTTCTATCACCTTTAAACGCTACGTGACGAGACTTCATTCGCGAGATGATCTCCTCATCAAACCCGGCAATAACATTGTCCATATCAACGTAGACGGTCTTTTCGGGTATGTATCGTTCAGCCATAGTACTAGTTTTCCATACCCGCAAAACAAATGCGAGCATAAGCATACACCTCTGAACTAAAAAACCACCCTACTCGAGTGGTTTTTTAGTGTTTCACAACTTAGCAATGCAAGCCTCAATCGTCAGTCCCTGCCATCACTGACAGGAGTATAAGGTGAACTTAGTCTCGTCCTCTTACGAGGACTACATCGTTTTGTAAGCTCAGCAAAACGATAAGACCGACCTAGCTCTACTATAGATTACTCGTATAGCAGGCATAGAACTCCCTAGAAAGGAGGTAATCCATCCGCAGCTTCCGCTACGGATACCTTGTTACGACTTAACCCCAATCATGCCCCCCACCTTAGGCCGACGAATCGGACTTCGGGTGTTGGTCACTTTCATGGTTTGACGGGCGGTGTGTACAAGACCCGGGAACGTATTCACCGCAGCATGCTGATCTGCGATTACTAGTAATTCCGACTTCAAAGAGGCGAGTTTCAGCCTCTTATCCGAACTGGGACCGGTTTTGTTGGGATTTGCTCCCCCTCGCGGGTTGGCTGCCCGTTGTACCGGCCATTGTATCGCGTTTCTAGCCCAGGACGTAAGACTAATACTGACCTGACATCATCCCCTCCTTCCTCCCCGTTACCGGGGCAGTCTGACTAGAAAAATTCAACTAGCCACAAGGGTTGCGCTCGTTGATGGACTTAACCAAACATCTCACGACACGAGCTGACGACGGCCATGCATCACCTGTCACTTGGTTCCAAAAGGCACACTCTGCTTTCGCAGTGCTTCCAAGGATGTCAAGCCCTGGTAAGGTTCTTCGTTTATCATCGAATTAAAGAACACGATCCACCGCTTGTGCGGGTCCCCGTCAATTCCTTTATGTTTTAGTCTTGCGACCGTACTCCACAGGCGGGATACTTAACGCGTTAGCTTCGCTACTGAAGGGGTCGATACCTCCAACAGCTAGTATCCATCGTTTACGGCGTGGACTACCCGGGTATCTAATCCGGTTCGCTCCCCACGCTTTCGTGCCTTAGCGTCAGAAATGGTCCAGTAGCCTGCCTACGCCATCGGTGTTCCTTCTAATATCTACGGATTTCACTCCTACACTAGAAATTCCAGCTACCTCTACCATTCTCGAGCTCGCCAGTTTGGATAATAGTCTGAATGGTTGAGCCACCAGGTTTCACTATCCACTTAACGAGCCGCCTACGCAACTCTTTACGCCCAGTCACTCCGGATAACGCTTGGGTCCTACGTATGACCGCGGCTGCTGGCACGTAGTTAGCCGACCCTTATTCGTTAGTTACCGTCATATTCTTCGCTAACAAAAGAAGTTTACGACCCTAAGGCCTTCATCCTTCACGCGGCGTTGCTCCATCAGGGTTGCCCCCATTGTGGAAGATTCCTTACTGCTGCCTCCCGTAGGAGTCTGGACCGTGTCTCAGTTCCAGTCTGGCTGATCATCCTCTCAGACCAGCTACTGATCGTCGACTTGGTGAGCCATTACCTCACCAACTATCTAATCAGACGCGGGCCGCTCCCAAAGCGCTCGAAAGCTTTAATCCGAAGACCATATGCGGCATTAGCTACCCTTTCGGGCAGTTATTCCTCACTTTGGGGCACGTTCCCACGCGTTACTCAGCCGTCCGCCGCTCGCCGACATTCTGCACTATTTACTCGAGGTAATAATGAGATAAATCCCATTCCTCAAGCAAACGGTGCAAAACTCGCTGCCGCTCGACTTGCATGTATTAGGCACGCCGCCAGCGTTCATCCTGAGCCAGGATCAAACTCTCCATAAAAGATTGTAGTGCTATCGCACTACACTGACGAAATTGACTTGCATTGCCAAATTGTGAACGTTCATATACATCTGTATATTGTATCTGCCTCACTCCCTTGAGCGCTCAGACTGATATCCATCCTACTCTACAGATGGGGGTGCGTCAAGGGTAAAATTGGCTTATTTCGTTATTAAAAAAGCAACAGCCAAACCAATCAAAAGCCCGAGGACGGCTCCTGCACCCACCTCTAGTGGCTTGTGGCCTAGTGCAACATATGGCATTGGCTCTTTTGAAAAGACTGATTTTTCCAACAACTTTAGGAGCGCTAACCCCTGTTCTCCGGCCGAACGACGCGACATCATCGCATCGTATGCGGTAATCAAGGCGATCACCGCTGTAACGGCGAAGAGGCCTGACTCGACACCGTCGTGAACACCGACGACGGTCGCTAATGCGACCATCGTGGCGGTGTGGCCACTCGGCATTCTGCCCGACATATAGAGCTGCCTCCAGCCCCTACCGTCTTTGGCGTGTCTATTTAGAAGATACTTAATCGTCTGAGCACAGGCGAACGCGAGGACTGCAGCGAGGATGTAGGCAGAAGCTTCTGGCAACGCCATTAGGCCTCAGCCTCATCATCTTCATCTACGCCCACGAGCTCTTTTTGCTGCTCAGGGATAAAGCCGATAGAGGTTACTGTATCGCCTTCCTTGAGCCGCATGACGCGGACGCCTTGAGTAGTTCGACCCAGCGTCGGGATATCCGACAGTGAAACACGGATCGTTTGCCCCTGGCTCGAGATCATTAGCACCTCTGAAGCTGTTTCCTCCAGGGAGATAACAGTCACGATGTTGCCCGTCTTACTATTTACGACACCAGCCTTTATGCCAACGCCACCACGCTTGTGGGTCGCGAAATGTTCGACTTTTGTCAGCTTGCCATAGCCGTTCTCGCTCATAACCAGCAATTTCTGTCCTTCACAGGCTATATCCATACCGACCACACTGTCGCCCGGTCGGAGACGGATACCGCGAACACCGCGAGCCGAACGACCCATTGGGCGTGCGTCTGACTCTTTGAAGCGAATTGCCTGGCCAAAGTTGGTACTGATGATGATTTCATCCTCACCTGAGCTTCGTCGGATCCAGCGCAGTTCATCACCGTCATCGAGCTTAATCGCGATGAGACCGGTTTGACGAATGTTCGCATAGTCCTTGAGCGCCGTCTTCTTGACCGTACCATGGGTAGTGCTCATAAAGAGGTATCCCTCGTCGTTCTCATCCTTGCCTATCTTGATCATTGAGGTGATCTTTTCTTCTGGCTGAAGCTGCAGAAGGTTAACAACCGCTACGCCCTTCGCCTGGAGACTGGCAGCCGGCACTTCGTACGCTTTGAGGCGGAAGACGCGACCACGGTTGGTAAAGAAGAGTAGCCAGTCATGAGTTGAACAGGTCACGAGCTGATCGATGACATCCATCTCTTTCGTCGTCATGCCTCGTTTACCCTTGCCGCCTCTGTGCTGGCGACGATAATCGGTAGTTAAGGTACGTTTGACGTAATTTTCCGTTGTTAGAAGGACTACAGATTCTTCTTCAGGAATAAGCTCCTCGTCGCTAAACTTGCCTAGCTCGTGGTTGATGATCTGCGAACGGCGTTCATCACCGTACTTCTCTTTCATCTCAAGAAGTTCCGTCTTGATGATGGCGAGGATTTCTTTTTCGTCAGCGAGGATTTCTTCAAAGCGTTTGATTGCCTTAAGGAGCTCGTTGAGCTCAGCTTCGATTGCATCGCGCTCGAGGCCGGTCAGTCGACGCAGCTGCATCGCAAGAATCGCTTGTGCTTGAATTTCACTCAGCTTGAACGATTTCATCAAGTTCTTTTGGGCGATATCAGAGGTCTTGCTGGCACGAATGACGCGGATTACTTCATCGATGTGATCGAGGGCGATCTTGTAGCCTTCGAGGATATGCGCACGCTCTTTGGCCTTGCGTAGCTCGTACTCTGTACGGCGTCGAACTACCTTTTGGCGGTGCTTGATGAACTCGCTAAGCATCTCATGGAGCCCAAGGGTGCGCGGCTGAATGCCGTCGATGAGAGCCAGCATATTAAAGTTAAAGCTACTCTGCAGTGACGTTGACTTATAGAGTTGGTTTAGCAGCTTTTTAGGATAGGCATCCTTTTTAAGCTCAACAACGACACGGACCTTACCGCGAGCACTCTCGTCACGTAGGTCACTGATGCCGTTAATCTTCTTGTCTTTTACGAGTTCAGCAATCTTTTCGATGAGTGTTGCTTTATTTACACCATAAGGAACCTCGGTGACAACGATCTGGTGTCGTCCATTTTTCGTCTCGACGATATCTGCAACCGCACGCATAATGACGCTGCCCCGCCCGGTTTGGTAGGCCTGTTTCATCGAAGCGCCGCCGTACACTACTGCGCCCGTCGGGAAGTCTGGACCCTTTACGTGCTTCAGCAAATCGTCAACGGTAGCTTCCTCGTTATCGATGAGCTCGATCGAAGCATCAACAAGTTCACCTAGGTTATGAGGCGGAATATTCGTTGCCATTCCTACAGCAATACCGATCTGTCCATTAAGGAGCAGGTTCGGTACCTTCGCAGGCAGGACGGCAGGCTCCTGACGAGAGCCGTCGTAGTTATCGCGGAAATCAACGGTTTCTTTCTCGATATCACCGAGCATCTCGTCGGCAATCTTTTGCATGCGAGCTTCGGTATATCGCATGGCAGCCGCAGGGTCGCCATCCATCGAACCGAAGTTACCTTGACCGTCGATCATCGGATAACGAAGCGACCATGGTTGCGCCAAACGAACCATAGAGTCATAGATAGCGCTGTCACCGTGTGGGTGATATTTACCCATCACGTCACCGACGATAAGTGCACTCTTAACGAACCTGCTGCCTGAACGGTTATTGTTCTGGTTCATCGAGTACATGATGCGTCGGTGCACTGGCTTGAGGCCGTCGCGTACGTCCGGCAATGCGCGGTCGATGATAACGCTCATCGAGTAACGGAAGAAGCTGTCTTCCATAACTCCTTCGAGCGTACGGTGCTCAAGGCCCGGTGTATCTGTTACGACTTCACCCTCGAGCGGTGCGCCGTTTTCTAGTAGAGAGTCATCCTGTGTCATGTTTTCGTCCATAATTATCGTCCTATATGTCCAGTTCTTCTAGGTCAGCGTCTTTTGCGCGAGTCTGGATGAAGCTCTTTCTCAGGCTCACCTCGTCACCCATCAGCTTGGTAAAGATCGCGTCAGCACGCTCGGCGTCTTCGACGCGGACTTGAATAAGCACGCGGTTTTCCGGGTTCATGGTCGTATCCCATAGCTGGTCGGCGTCCATTTCACCAAGTCCCTTAAAGCGAGAGATCGTCACGCCAGCCTGCTTGGCCTTATCTTCATCTGTACTGATAGCGGTACCGCGTTCTTCTTTACCGGCGATAATCTCATCCAATATACGATCGCGCTCAGTCTCGTCATAGGCGTACTGCTTTTTCTGACCACGGTTGACGCTATAAAGCGGCGGCTTCGCCAAGTAGACGTAGCCACCCTCGACGATATCCCTCATGTAACGGAAAAAGAAAGTCAGCAGCAGGGTCGAGATGTGACTTCCGTCAACATCGGCATCGGTCATGATGATGATCTTGTGGTATCGGAGACCGTTGACATCGAACTGATCGCCTATACCAACGCCAAACGCCTGAATCATAGCAACGATCTCTTTGTTCGCAAACATTTTGTCGAGCCGAGCTCGCTCAGTGTTAAGCACCTTTCCACGAAGTGGCAGGATCGCCTGCGTTCGGTTGTCGCGGCCTTCTTTTGCCGAACCGGCTGCCGAGTTACCCTCTACGATGTAGATTTCAGACTCTGACGGGCTCCTACTCGAACAGTCCCAGAGCTTACCAGGCAGACCCATGCCGTCGAGAGCGCCTTTACGAAGGACGTTATCCCGGGCTGCACGAGCAGCTTTTCGAGCACGGGCAGCGAGGAGCGCTTTACCGACGATCTTTTTAGCCACCTCTGGATTTTCTTCGAGGTAATAGGCAAAATACTCATTCATCACCTGCTCGACATAGCGACGGACTTCCGGGTTACCAAGTTTGTTCTTGGTCTGGCCTTCGAACTGAGGATCAGGGAGTTTCACGAGAATGATAGCTGTGAGACCTTCGCGGATATCGTCACCCGTGAGGTTATCGTCTTTCTCTTTGAGCAAACTGTTCTTGCGCGCGTAGTCGTTGATGACGCGCGTCAATGCGGAGCGGAACCCTATGAGGTGAGTACCGCCATCAGGGGTGTGAACGTTGTTTGCAAACGGCTTCACGAGCTCAATAAACGTATCGTTATACTGTACGGCGACCTCTACCATGGAGTCTTCTACTTGCTTTTCGACATAGAAGATACTGTCACTAATGACATCTTTACCGATATTGAGGTGTTTTACGTAGCTTTGGATACCACCCTCGAAGTAAAATGCGTAGCGCTTGCCGGTACGTTCATCTGAAACCATAGCCTTAACACCTTTAGTCAGATACGCCTGGTGTCGAAGATAATCCAGTACCCACTGATAATCAAACTCGATCGTTTCCTTAAAAATCGTGTCGTCTGGATAAAACGTAATACTGGTACCGCGTGGTCGATCGGTTTTACCAACTTTCTTGAGGTCACCTTGCGGAACACCTCGCTCAAACTCGAGACGATAAAGCTGACCCTTGTTGACGACCTCGGCAATAAACCGAGTCGATAGTGCGTTCACGACGCTTGATCCGACACCGTGAAGTCCGGATGAGACCTTGTAGCCACCACCACCGAACTTTCCTCCGGCGTGGAGTATTGTTAGGACCGTTTCGAGCGTACTTTTACCGGTCTTCGGGTGCGTATCGATCGGAATACCACGCCCATCATCTGTGACAGTGATGCCACCGTCGGCTAGAATCTTGATGTCGACAAAAGTCGCGTGACCGGCAATTGCTTCATCGATACAGTTGTCGGCGATTTCTTTAATAAGATGGTGTACCCCGTCGAAACCGGTACTTCCGATATACATACCGGGGCGTTTGCGGACTGGCTCGAGGCCTTCGAGCACCTGGATCTGAGACGCATCATAAGATGCGGGCGATTTTTGTTTAGCCATTTTCCCTCACTTAAAGCTATTTACAATACTCATATTATACCTGGCAAATTGTACTCAGGCAACTACCCTATCATCTATTGCATTGAACATATTTATTATGCTAATGTTTCTCATAAGGAGTGAAATAAAACAAAAATACTATGTTTCGCAAGATTGTCTCAAATCTCGCCTTTTCGCCGGCATTGGTCGGTCAGCTTGGTTTTTACGCGAAACGACTAAAGCGAGAAGAGGTTACTCGACGGCTCGGTTTAGTCTTTACCGCCCTAGCGCTCGTGGTTCAGTCGCTCACAGTCTTCACGCCGCCAGAATCAGCGAACGCAGCGAACGCATCAGACATGATAAGGGGTGGAATCACCACTAAAAAGCAGATACTTGCTGAGTACGACAACAAGAGAAGCGACTTCAAGGACATTATGGACTATGCTGGCATCACGCGAGCCGAACTGAAGGACATGAAAGATGGCGCGATTAACTCTAAAGGTCAAGGTACCGGTGACAGTGCCTGGCAAACCTGGGGTCGTTCGCACGTCTTTAGCGCCGCTCAGGGCGAAGTAAAACACGTTGTGCCCCTCGATACCGGCGGCTCAAGCACCGTCTACTCAAAACCGCTCTGGCTCTATGACAGCACGTCTTACACGATCCCGAACGGTTCGACGTATGATGCGTTCGTTGGTCACTCAGCAAAGCGCGGCGCCTTCGCTATCATGAAAGATTGCGGCAATCTAATCACAACATCGACCCCAAAGCCCTCTGTCAAAGCACATTTTATCGCCGCTAGCTGCGAAACCATCCGCGGAAAAGCCTTTGACGGCCGCGACAAAAACGCCAGCATAACCGTCTACCTCTATTACGGTGGCCCTCCAGGTAAGGGCACAAAATCTTCCGCCATACAGACAAAGGTAAACGACGACAACAAATTCTCTGTCGATGTACCAACGAAGTACAAAAAGATGGCAGAGTCGACCAAAGTTTGGGGCGTGATGGTTCCACTGGCTGGCTGGGATGAGTCTACGGTTCAGTTCAACGAGCCCGTCACTATACCTGGCGGCTGCATAAAGGACGAACCAAAAGATATACAGGTGTGTGACCTCGCTACCAAACAAATCATCACGATAAAAGAAACCGCGTTCGATGCCACCAAGCACTCGATGAACCTTCAGGATTGCGACCCTACCCTGCCACCACCACCGCCGCCGGTTCAGAATATCGAGGTCTGTGAACTGAGCACAAAAAATACCATTACTATCGAGGCCAGTCAGTTTGATGCAACGAAGCACTCTAAGAACCCTCAGGATTGCCAAGAACCATGCGCCGAGGATGATGCAGGGTGCATCCAGGTAACCGAGGCAAAAACAGGCCATAACCTGACGCAAGGCGTTGATGCAACAACCGTACGTGCCCAGGCAAGTGACCGGATCGAGTACACCGTCTACCTCGAGAATATAGGCAATGCTCCCGCAACAAAGACCATCTCTGAGGAGCTAAGTGACGTACTCGAATACTCACAACTGACCCAGACTGGCGGTGGTGCTTTCGATGAAACGAGTAAAGTTCTCTCATGGAGTGAGGTGACTCTCCAACCAGGTGAAAAGGCTTCTCGCTCGTTCGTCGTTCAGATGCTAGGGACTATCCCTACGACCGCGAGAGGCACAAGTGAGCCTAGCTCCTATGACTGCATCATGACGAACGCCTTTGGCAACACCGTCGATATCAACGTTGCCTGTGAGATACCAAAAATAGTTGAAACGACCGTTCAAGAACTACCAAAGACCGGACCGGGCGAGAACCTGCTGTTTGCCGGTGCCGTTGGTGCGATCGTCACCTTCTTTTGGGCACGATCCCGTCAGCTAAGCTACGAAGTGAAACTAGTCCGCAAAGACTTCAATATGGGAACAATCTAAGGAGTACGTATGGGAAATCCAGAAATACTACAACCAGGCAGCGAACGAGGTGTTGAGGCGAGTGACGCAGCTGGTGAACAGCTGAAAAAGCTCCAGGAGCAAGTCGAAAAACGCTCCGAGAAGAACGAGAACACCGGAGAAAAGCTCGAGAGCGCTCGCAAAGAAACGCAAGCAGCGTTTTCAAAAGAAGCCGGCAGAGAGACCAAGCGAGGCGGTGAGCCGTCTGCCCCACGCACCTCGCACGCCACCAAACGGCAGCGTAAGGATAGTTACGAGGCGACGATGCGACAGATTAGATCCGAAATGGGCGCACCGTCACGAACGTTCAGTAAGGTTATCCATAACCCTGCCGTCGAGAAAGTAAGTGAAGTATTCGGCAACACCGCGGCACGGCCAAACGCCGTCCTTGCAGGAAGTGTCTCCGCTACCTTTCTCACGCTTGCAATCTACCTGGTTGCTAAACATTATGGTTACCGACTCTCCGGCTTTGAGACTATCGGCATGTTCCTTGTCGGCTGGCTTCTCGGCCTCGTCTACGACTACACTCGGATCATGATGAGTGGTCGCCGCGGCTAACCCAAATACTAGTCCCTAACTAAAAATACCCGGTCAACCGGGTGTTTTTAGTTATGCGGGCTTTTCGTCTTGGTCGTCTGACTTATAGCGGAGATTACCGTGAAGGTCTATGAATATCTCATCGGTATCATCGTCCTGTTGAACCGAAAGCTCCTGCGGAGGTTGCGCAGGCGGCGTGGCGGCCTTTTGTTGTTGCGCGTTACTCTTTTGGCGCGCCTCGGCAAGCGCCTGTTCCATGCTCTGCTGCTCGGAGAGCTGTTTGGCGGCTAGGTCACGCTGTTTGGCAAGCTCTTCTTTACTCAGGACAGAACGCAGCTTGGAAAGCCGTTCATCAGCAGGCTGAGGTTTTGCAACCGGAGGTACTGGAAGCGGTTTCGGCTGCGGCGCTGGCTTCGGTTGCGCAGCTCCGCCCTGCTGTAGTTGTTTTCGCTTGGCAAGCCATTCGTCCAGGAAAGACGACCCGGAGTCCGTACCGCCGCCCGGCTTTGTCGATGCCATTCGTTGTTCGAATGCTTGCTTTTTAGCCTCTCTGGCTGCGTCTCCGGCCCGTAGACGCGTAAATATCTCCTTTTCGACCTGTGCACGGGGTTTGCCGTATTTTGCTGCAGAGAGCTTCTTGAGAGCGTCTGCGAGTTGTGGGTTCGAACGGCCAAGAATCGGCGGAAAGGACATGCTAAACGGCGCCGATGGCACACCGTTTATCTGCACCACCGAGACACCTTCGTAATTTGGTAGCTTCGTCAGATCCTCAGCATCAAACACCGGCATGAACTTCTTCTCCATAAGTTCAGCGTCCGTCGTACCGATACGACCAGAGATTACCGTACCGACGTTACCGATGATCGCCTCGCGAATCTTATCAGTAAGCTGTGACACAAACTGGTTCGCGAGGATTAGATTGAGACGGTATTTTCGGGCTTCGGAAAGGATAGACTCAAAACTGTCGGTAGCAAAGTTCTGAAACTCATCGACGTAGAGCGCAAAGTCAACACGCTGGTCTTCGGGGAGATCTGCCCTTCCCATCGCAGCCGCCTGGAACTTCATGACAAAAATCATACCCAGCAACTGCGAGTTGAGTTCACCAGTCTTTCCTTTACTTAGGTTAACAAGGAGGATTTTCTTGTTATCCATGATGTCACGTAGGTCAAAACCGGACTTTGTCTGCCCGATGATATTACGCATCATCTCGTTGCTGAGGAATGCACCGAACTTGCTGACGAACCAGCCAAGGACCTCAGACTTGTGGTAGTCGCTCGTCTGCGCCATCTCCTTGTTCCAAAAGTCCAGAACCGTCTGATCGGTCACATGCTTGAGCTTTTCTTTGGCAAACGCATCATCGTTAAATACCTGAGGGATATCGATAAAGCTCGTGCCTTTTGGGTCACTCATGATGGTAAGAGCTGCGTTACGGAACCAGTGCTCGTATCGCGGGCCGATGATACCGGTGTGGCCCGGGTCATAGAGACGGTAGAGCATCGCGATCGCCTCCTGAACCAAAAAGTCACGCTGGTCAGGCGTATCAAACTCGAACAGGTTTAGGCCAAGTGGGCTCTCCATGTCTGCCGGGTTGAAATATATGACATCTTCGACACGCTCTTTTGGCACCATGCCCAGGAGCGCCTCTGCAGAGTCGCCATGCGGATCGATAAAGGCGAAGCCTTTGCCGTCGAGCATATCCTGTAAGGCCAGGTTCTCAAGCAATTTCGATTTACCGGTACCGGTCTGACCGATGATGTAGGTATGACGTCGACGGTCGTTGGTGGCGAGTCGTATCTCTTTTTTGACACCGCGATAGATGTTGTAACCCATTAGGAAGCCTTCATTGAGGAGTTGGTTCGGTCCATCTACCTGTTTTGAGGCTTGCCGTTGTAATTGTGACGTCGGAATATTGCGCTGATCAGGTAGATGGAACATTGTTGCAAGTTCTACGCTGTTTAGAATATTCTGCTTAACCTCTTGCGGGAAGAAGCGGAAAATAAATGCAGTCACAAATGACTCCATGTTTTTTGCAAGAGAAAACTTAAAGCCGTTCTTGCCCGGGCTGTCAAACAAGGCAAAGGCTGCAACGACGTTCTTGAGTAACACCTGTGAGCGAGTCGCGGTATTAGATGAGGCAACGACACGGACCAGCACCTCGTATCCAGGATGTCTCGTCTTATCCTCGAGCGCATCTATCGTCGCCTGCTCTAAGTTACTGAGCTGCTTATCCTCTGGTTTAACCTCTTTTTGCTCTGGAGCTTTCCAGAGCGCCTCGAGAAGATCTTTCGGCGCCAGTGCGCTGCTGACGCCAGTCTGTTTCACTCCTTTATCTTTTCGAATCTTTGATGCAACGGTTACAACGTTTTTTGTCCACCCCTCTGGTGCTGGGCGCATCAGTATCTGGATGCCGATGCCATCTTCGCGACCAGCAACCGCAAGTGCGTTCAAAATGGCACGCATTGCATCGCGTTTCGACTCTTGGAAGGTAGCTATCGGATACGCATACTGCGTCTTCAGTGTTAGCTCACCGCCGATCGTCGCGCTCATCTTGCCGACCTTGCTAAATATATTGTGTTCTTCCACCTCCTCGAGACGAGCGGCCGGATACGCTGCCGCTACGGCCTGTCGGACAACATCAAGTAACGCCATCGGGACGACGACGTAGTAGTGGATCAAGCCTTTGCTGCCGATTATCTCAAATGATAGGTGACGCTGACCGTATAGCTTGCTTTTGAAGCCCTTAGTGACCGTACTGGCGATGATGTTATACATCACTTGAGCCTGAGAGATCGTCTCCTCTGTTATATCTCGCTCATCGCGTCCGCCTGACTGGATGTCATCACTTGCTGGCGGAATATGAATAAGCAGCGGTACCATCTTGAGTCCACGCTCATAGTTCTTGGCTTCACGAAGTACTTTCTGGTATTGCCAGTAGAAAAATCCCACAATAGCGCCAGCGATAGCCAGGACTATGACGACAACGATGATGATATCAAGCATAACGGCCCGCTCCTACGCCCCGTCTGAGGGTAGACCGACCGTTGTGCCGTAACGTTTTTGCAGATAATCCGCCTGGAGCTTACTGACCTCCTGCCCCTGGAGATACGGATCGTGCCTCGTCTCGGCAACAACCTTCTTTGCTTTCTCTACCCACTCTTTCTCTATCAAGTCCTCGTCCGCAGCTACCCCAGGATTAGTGGTGTCGACAGGAGCGCCTTGTGATGCGGTGTCGTCAGCAATCGTCGGCAGCGCAGGCAGTGCCGGTGCTACTGGTGCCACAGAAACAGGATCAGCCGCCGGGCCGCCGAGGTGCTGCTCTCTAGTCTCTTGTTTTTCAGCCTGTTCAGGCGCTTTTTCTGGCTGATTAGCAGCAGGAAAAACCTCACCCCCTTGGAAGTGAGCCGGACCGTTCTCTGGTGCACGAGATGGTGACGGTAACTGAGGCTCCATATGAGGTAAGTATAGCACAGCGCTAACGCGTGATGCGAGTGCGGAAAGTGATTATGCTTCGCGCTTTGTGATATAGAAAATCGCCAACGTCAAAAACAGGCCGACCAGGAGAGTATCGGTCAGTTTTAGCTGACGAACGGAGTTTAACGCCAGTAGCAGTACCGGCCCAAACGCCATAACACTTGCGATGTAGTAGGCTTTCCTGACGCCTATCCTGTAAGAACGTGCCGTAACGCGCTTGTTGTACTTGATAATAAGCATGCTCGCGACACGAACACCCCAGTGCAGCGCTGTGAAGAATAAGCTAGCGATGATTATGTAGATCAAGAGAAAGCTAAACAATATCCCCCCTGGGCCAGCAGCTACCGGCCCCTTACTCTCCATGAACCATAAGAGTATTAAAAATAGCCAAAACGGCATCGTATAGATCAATACCTTTAGCGACTTATGCATACTCTTATCCTACCCCACTGTACTACGTGCTAAGAAGAAAAAATGCCTGAGCGACAAACCTATGTGTCCGAGAATGCGACATCCGCCTCTGGTTTAATTAGGGCGCGTGCTTCGGGGACGGTCTATCGCTCGAGGCGACTGACCGCTCTTTGACTTCCGTGAGGAGGTCTTGGAGCTTATCTCTTACCTGTGGAGCTGTCTACTTAAGAAACCCAAGTAGCCATAGATGCTCGACACATTTAGTTTGGTAATTTGGTGGTAACGCTTGTTTCATGTTTGTGGCACGATCAGGTGTTACCAGGTAATTACCAAACGTAGGCAGAGATGTGATGTAAGGTGCAAAGCTTTTTGTTTTAAACGGTTTTTTGTTTTTGCTAAAAGCTTACTCACAATCTATCACGCTCATGGCTTTATGTCAATGCTTGTGGTTAAAATAAACAGTGTTATATTTACAATTTAAATCCAAAATTTGTCTAGCTTATCTGTTATCTATACTATGTTGATTTTTTATCAACGTAGTACTTTAAACACTTACGGCAACAAATGCTTGGTATAGCCAGCCGCCACGAGCACATCAAAAGCATCCTGAACGCTCCGAGGCATTTCCTGCTGGCTAGAAAATCCCAGCTTTGGATACTCACGAATACGCTGCAGATCACCCACCATAATGTTGATGACTGTATCGACGGGCTGGCCAACATTTATATAATCCGCAAAGGATAGCTGCTGCGACGTAACGTAAAAACGTGCCGCATTGTCCGGCCACTGCACTTCAAACGTCGCTTTTGCTCTACGTTCCATATAGGGTTTTGTCACCAGCACTGCCGTTTTGATAGTAATCCCCTGTTTTTTGAGCAACGCATAGGTGTTCGTGGCATTCTGACCAGTGTTGAGCGCCTCGGTCTCAAGCAGTAACGGCTGAGTGTAGCCGCATGAACGCATAACTGACCCGAAATACTCGGCCTCGTTCGCAGCATTCCACGTAGTAGCCAGTAGATCATTGCTGTGCGCACTACCTCCCGTGATAACGACGTGAGCGTAACTATGCCTGACGGCAAGCTCGGCCGCGTGTACCGCCACCCGCTCGTCCCGGCTTCCGAGCACAATAAGGCAGTCAGCCGAACCAACCTCATCACCTACCTGCATGTACTGCCAGATTTCTGTAACGGCCTCATCTATCTTCTCGTTCATTACGAGCAATTATAGCGCTGTGGTGTTGGTTTTTATGTCTGAACACTACATATGCCATAAAGCTAATAACTTTTCCACAGTTTATAAAAGGTAAAAATTACTGTTGACACGAGCGTTTTAGAGACTTAATATAGGGGTAGTTCCTGAATACAAAACTTGCTCAGGAACCAAAAACCAAAAGACAAAAGAAAACCAAATTTTAAAACAGCCGTTCCTCGCAGACGGCTGTTTTTTATTTCCTTTTATACGCTACCTACCCTGCAACGATCTTTGCTCCCGATAATTCCACGGCCCTCTGCCCGGTGCTTTATACGACCAGTAGCTATGCGCCCATGTTGCTCGCTTGAACAGCTCAGCCTGGGCATAGTAATAACGTTCTGTTTTCTCGGCGCGATTTGATGAAGCCTCTGCGAGCGCTTTCTCCGGAAGCGCCGCGCTCCACTCGCCAACGAGTACGGGTACATACCGCATCAATTCATCGAGCAGGACACTCCAGTCCTTTTCAACCACACGGATATGCTCAACAAAGCTTCGAGCCTGCTCGCGGCGCGAGAACAGCTGGTACAGGTGAACATCGAGCACCAGTCGGTCACCATAGCGACGTCTCGCGAGCGCCCGAGCCATCCTGAGCGGCCTGAACGCATCGCTGACTATAATCTTCGTCTCCGGTCGAAGGTATAGAGTGGCGACCCTATAGGCTCGATCATAATAGCGAAGCAATCTATAGAGAAACCATCGCACTTTCGGCTCATTGATCAGCTCGATAGCAAGCAAGGACTCCTGAGTCCCGTATGTCCTGCACATATACTCGAGTGTTCTTAGAGCCTGCTTTTCATTACCGTGACGATACAGCCGTACTTGTCCGACTTGGCCGCTGTGGTCTTGGCCGTTCTGTGAGCCCTGTAAACCGTGAAAGTCCAAGACGATACCGAGGCGGTGACGACTCGCCCATTCGAACGCCTGCCGAAGGTAGCCTTCACCGTCGACGAAGTCTGTAGTCTCCTCAAACAGCCAATACCCGACCGGTAGCCGAACGAAGTCAAACCCCTGTCGAGCGATCCATGCAAAATCTGCCTCGGTTATAAATGTCTGTCGATGCGCCTCTAGACGTTCACGGGCAGCCTCAGAGCCAAGTTCGCGCACTAAAGCGATCTCTCCCTCTCCCTGAACCCCTTCGTAGAGCTCGGGCGTCATCCAGCGTTCCGTCACTAACCAGCCGCCGAGATTTATACCGCGCAGTGCTTTTGTCATCTCTCTATTATATCGCCCATACAAAAAAGCGTTTACGAGCACCCCAAATAGCGTTTACCAGTAAAAAAGCCCAACGCATAGTTGGGCACTTTTACTGGTGGAGCTGCGGGGTACTGCCCCCCGGTCCGGTTGGTAACTGATCATTCGTCTACAAGCATAGTTAGTTCCAGGTTACATTCTCGGCATAAAGAACTAACAAAAAAGCGAGAATGGTCTATGAATGGATGTCACGGATCCGCTTCACAGCTACGGAGACGTCAAGCCATATGAGTATGACACTCCAGAACCCTTATATGGCGTCAAGGCTGGAGCGGCTCTCGTAATTAAACTCGAGCTGGCGCAAAGGCAAAGCTAGGAACGCTGAAAGCGCTCTTCACTGAAGCCCATGCTGATGCAAATGGTTTTGCAGTTAAAAACTGTTTGCGTCAGTTAGTCGGCTTGCAAAATGATCTGTTAAGGTCCAATCGTCGAAAGCTATGTCAGCCCCTCGTCGGGATTCACTCTCGGCGTCGCTGGTATTTTGCAATCAAGTAGCAAAATCCTCAACAACACCTTCGTTATTCCTCCTCTCGATGAAATAGTGCTTCGCGCTTTTTCATCGGACAGTCGCAGTAGCTACAAGAACTACTTTGTTGAGCTGTCTCGCAGGTGTTTGCAGCTCAACAGAGTAAGTATACCAAAAATGTTGTTGGAAATAAATACTTATGTATACTTTATTTTAGTTATGGCTACTGCGAGAGTTATATCCGCCACTGCCTACGGCTTCGAAGGACGCCTGATCGATATTGAGTGCGATACTTCCAAAGGCCTACCGACCCTCTCCATCGTCGGTCTCGGTAACAAAGCTATTGATGAAGCCAAGGAGCGGGTTCGTAGTGCAATCAAAAACTCCCATCTCGACTTCCCGAACCAGCGAGTTACCATCAACCTTGCTCCAGCGGATCTACCGAAAGATGGATCACATTTTGATCTACCTATAGCGCTGGCGATTCTTATCGTGAGCGGCCAACTGCCCCAGGCTCACCTGGCCGGTGTCCTATGCGCTGGAGAACTCGGCCTTGGTGGTGAGCTCCGGCCAGTACGCGGCATCATCAATATCGTCGAAACAGCACGAGCCGCCGGCTTCGCTACTGTTGTTGTCCCGAAAGCAAACGAAGCGCAAGCACGACTTGTCGAAGGCATCGCCGTTGTCGGCGCCCCCGATCTGACCAGCCTTTTTCTCCATCTTATCGGCGAGAAAAAGCTGTTGCAAACTGATGACAAAAAAGCAACGAAACGACCGCACCACCCTGTTGATATCAGTGACATCAAGGGGCAAGATCAAGCAAAACGTGCCCTTCTTATCGCTGCGGCTGGCGGTCACAACCTCCTGCTCGATGGCCCACCGGGTGCAGGAAAAACTATGCTCGCACGAGCATTGATGTCGATATTGCCACGCCCTAGTTATCAGGAGCAAATCGCAATCACGAAACTCCACAGCCTCGTGGGCGAGGAAAACGAAGAGATAGTCCGTGAGCGCCCATTCCGCTCACCTCACCATACGTCCAGTACCGTGGCGCTTATCGGTGGCGGAACCCGGCCGCTACCGGGAGAAGTCAGTCTTGCCCATCACGGCGTACTGTTCCTCGATGAACTTCCCGAATACCCACGGGCTACTCTCGAGTCACTCCGTCAACCACTCGAAGACCGTCAGGTTCATGTCTCGCGCGCAAGCTCTCGGGTCACCTACCCCGCCAGTTTTATGCTGATAGCAACAAAGAACCCTTGCCCCTGCGGTCACTACGGTGATCCTGACCATGAATGCAGCTGTGCTGTCTCCCAGGTCATAAACTATCAAAAGCGTGTATCAGGACCACTCATGGATCGTATCGATATGGTACTGAGCGTGGCACGGGTGCCCGAGCGTGACTTGCTGGTAGTTCATAATGGACCCAAGGAAAGCCCTGGACTCCGAACTCAAGTCGAGAAAGCCCGCACCGTCCAGTACGCTCGGCACGGCGGCCAGCTGACAAACACCGAGTTACCGAGCAAGAATATCGCCGACATAACCCAGCTCTCACCAGAGGCGGCAGAGCTCCTGAACCGAGCAACCGAGCGCCTCAAGCTATCGGCCCGTAGCTACTTCAAGCTCATCAAGGTAGCCCGAACAATCGCTGATCTCGAAGAAAGCAAGACGATCGATTCGGCTCATATGGCAGAGGCGCTTCAATACCGTAAACGTGATGAATAGCCGACAGCGCGACGGCTATGACGATTTTTACTTCATCTGCTTGTCATCTCCCCTGTTATCTGTTAAAATTACCGGTGGTATAAATGCTAACTGTAAGACCTAAGAGGAGTTCTTAGTATTAACAAATCAGTTCGAATAAACGAAGCTATCAGAGCTTCGGAACTTCGAGTCATCGGCGAGAGCGGCGAGCAACTAGGTATCATGTCACGAACAGATGCACTAGCCGCCGCTGAAACAGCTGGACTCGATTTGGTTGAGATATCGCCTGCCGCATCTCCTCCTGTAGCGAAAATCATTGACTGGGGTAAGTACCAGTATCAAAAGATGAAAGAGCTGCAGCGGAACAAAAAGAATGCGAAACAGAGTGAGCTAAAGCAAATGCGACTTGGTCTCAAGATCGGCCAACACGACCTCGACATCAAACTGAAAAAGATCCGTTCTTTTCTCAGCGATGGCGACAAGGTAAGGATTCAGATATTCTTCCGCGGACGTGAGATGGCCCACCAAGAACTCGGCTATGAGCTAATCAACCGTATTATCGAACTCCTCGAGGACGACGCAGTTGTCGAACAAAAGCCTCAGATGGCTGGTCGCAATCTGAGCATCACGGTAAGGAGTAAATAATGCCTAAAATGAAGACCCACAAGGGTACTGCCAAACGAGTCAAACTGACTGGAACCGGCAAAGTAACCCGACGACGCGCCTTTGGCGGTCACCTGCTCTCAAAGAAGAGCGCAAGCCGCAAACGAACCATCGGCTCATCAGCTGAAGTTACTGGCAAGATTGCAAAAAATATTAAACGAGCACTAGGAGTCTAACTATGCGAGTAAAACGAGGAGTCGCCGCCCGAGCCAAGCACAAAAAGGTGCTCAAGCAAGCCAAAGGTATGCAGCACGCGCGTACCCGCAGCTACCGTCTCGCGAAACAAGCAGTTATCCGTGCTCTCCAGTACGCCTACCGCGATCGCCGCAACAAAAAGCGCGATCTACGTAGTCTATGGATTACCCGTATCAACGCTGCCGCCCGTGAGAACGGTACTACGTACGGCCAACTGATGCACGGTCTTAAGCTGGCCAAGATTGAGCTTGACCGCAAGACACTTGCTGACATCGCAGCCCGAGAACCAAAAGTTTTCGCCGCTATCGTCAAAGCAGCCGCTAGTAAATAGGAGGGGCTCACCCCAAAAACTAAAAAATCCGCCAGTTGGCGGGTTTTTTAGTAGCCAGATGATCGGTAAGCCGGGTTCTGTCGTGGACGATCATCTATCTAGACCCGAGATCGCTCGCGGGTTCGAGCGGGTTAAAACGACCTGCTGAACGAACAGTCACCACCCGGGGGTGGCATAGCAGACCTCCTTGCAGCCGACAGGGTTTACCCTCGCACTATGTCACCATAGCGTGCTGTGAGCTCTTACCTCACTCTTTTCACCATTTCCTTGTCCTTTAGGGGCAAGGTAGTATCGTTTCTGTGGCACTTTCCCTAGGGTTGCCCCCGGTTGCCGTTAGCAACTGTCGTTGTTCTGTGCTGCCCGGACTTTCCTCCTGTGTTGCCACAGGCGATCGCCTAATCATCTGGCTATCAAATAGTATAGCAAATCTCTTAGATTTCGCGCTGGTCGAGTATCTTGTTGACCACCCCATCAGCGAGTTTGTTGTATTCGCGGCGCACATGCGAGTAGGTTACTTTGTCGAACTGCTTAGCAAGCTCTTTTATGCGGTTGTTGATGATGGCGAGATCGGGATGCTTGATCTTATAAATACCGTTCATTTGGTTAGCCACTAGCTGCGAGTCCATCCGGAAATCAACCACGCGAACACCAAGCTCCTGAGCCTGAACAAGGCCAAGATATACCGCCTGGTACTCGGCAACGTTGTTAGTGGTTATGCCGAGATAAGCGCCCCCCTCAGTTATCACCTCACCTGCTTCATTCAAGAAAACAAAGCCGCTTGCCGACGGACCCGGGTTGCCACGTGATCCACCGTCAGTATAGATAAGAGCGTGCTCAAATGATGTGTTTTTTGCATCTACGGTGATGTCGGTTTGTTGTGGTGTCCCTGTTGCAAACGGAATCTCCTGAAGACCAAGCACCTGAAGCGTAGACTGCGTCAGCTCATTTCGTTGTATATCGCTCAACTTTTTCCAGACATATCGATCATATTCTGAACTGAGTTCAATCGTTTTATCAGTCGGCTTCAGGCTCGCCTCGTAGACGATAAAAACGTACTGGAGCTCACGATCATCCGGGTCGACGAACGACATAACGTCGTGCAGCTGGACCGTTTCGGCCGTCACGTTAGTATGAATCCGGAGCGCATGCCGCACCGCATCTTCGGGCTGCTGGTTCATGTGAACGCGACCACCTGGCAACTCATACATCCCCCGGATACTTGGACGGCCACCGGTGCGACGAAGCAGCAAGACTTTGCCGTCTTGCTTGATGATTGCTTTGGTAGTGACTTTTTGTTTCATGATAGTATCTCTTTAAATTATAGCATAAGTAGTATGAAATTGCAATATGGTCGGGATGACTGGACTCGAACCAGCGACCTCACCACCCCCAGCGGTGCGCGCTACCAGACTGCGCCACATCCCGATATTTCCAAAATAAAACCTTCGAGAGACCGAGGAAGATGAGTTCCCCGCGTAAGCGCAAGGTGGGTGCTCGCAGGACACATCCACAGATGTGAGCATATAAAGCTCCCTTTCATCTAGTGTTAGGAAAACATTACCCCCGGTTGGTCTCGAAGGATACCTTTATTGTATCACTAAAGCAGCCGGGCTACAGGCCAAAGATAGCCGCAAAAACAGCAACGATAGCGTCCCGAGCGGCCAGTATAAAGCGACCTATCTGATTACTAAAAAGCAGTACAACCGCGAACACGAGTAGTATCCCCTGGCGTTCAATAACCTCCATCGCCCGGCGAGCGCCATCGGGAGCGAGAGCATAGAGCAGCCGTGAGCCGTCCAGGGGTGGGATAGGGAGCATGTTAAAGATAAAGAAGCCAAGGTTGACCATAACCCCAACAACCAGCGCTTCACCTAGGAACCCGCTCGGCTGGCCGAATAGCACATATGCACCGAAGAGGAAGAAAGCTATGACAACGTTCGTCAGCGGCCCAGCCACACCGACGAGGGCTGCACCGAACTCCTCGAAACGCACCCGCATCGGGTTGAATGGCACCGGCTTTGCTCCACCGAAGATAGGCAGCCCCATGATAGCCAGCAGGATCGGAAGTCCGAGTGTGAAAAACGGATCGATATGGGCTATAGGATTCAGCGTCAGCCTTCCCTGCGCCTTGGCCGTGTCATCTCCGAGCCAATAGCTCGTATAGGCGTGCATTGCCTCATGAACCGTCATCGATATCAAAACCACGACGATAACCAGGGCAATATAAGCAACATCAAAAGTCATTGTTCCTAGTATACCCCAAAAAAGATTTGCGCGACCCCTTGACGCGGAGTCTAAAAAACAGTAGTATAGAACGGTTGTAAAGGAATAAATAAACTATGGCAGCACGATGTGAACTCACCGGTAAAGGCAAGCAGCACGGACATAACGTGAGCTTCTCTTTGCGTCGCACAAAGCGCGTCTTTAAACCTAACCTGCAAAAGAAGACGTTTCTCGTCGACGGGCAGAAGGTTTCGATGGTGCTCAGCACGCAGGCTATCCGTACGCTGAAGAAAAAAGGCGTCCTGGTATAGACCTAACCACATAGAAAAACCTCCCGCTCGGGAGGTTTTTTATTTATCTAGAGACTCCTTGCCCTCTACGCGGTGCGTTCGAGCTCAACCAGCGTTAGGATTTCGGGCACTGCACCCTTGATCTTCCATTTTGCTGTTTTTTCAGACTCTGGTGCGCCTAGCTCCTTGAGGAACGGCTCGAGATCCATCTGAGGTACCTCATACGATAGCCCCTTATCTGCATAATGAGTTGGTATAACTACCTTTGGGTCAATCTGGCGCACAACTCCTATCGCCTGGTGAGCATCGAGGGTATAGCCGCTACCACCAACCGGGATGATCGCTACATCTACCACTCCCAGCGCTTCGAGCTGATCCTCAGAGAGCGGGACAGCTACGTGACCGATAACCGCAAACCTGACACCACCCATGGTGATCCGGTACATAGTTGCCTGCGTACTTTTGTTATGATCAATCATCCGCTCAGCCGGTACGCCGACTACAGAAATATCGCGCACCTCATATTCACCCGGACGTTCGATAACGACGCTATCCTCGTCACTGACGATAAACTCGGGCTGGGTCGCGACCACGATCGCATTTTTTGGAGCCACATCCTTGAGTCCGACGTCTGACAACTTTGGGTCGATCACGATCGTCGTCTTTTTTGTTGTGATAGTGATGCAGTTAGCGCCTTTGTATTCTATATCCATATAATTCCTCCGTGTATGGTTAGCTGTCGCTCAGTACGTTTTCTGAATCAGCAATAATAGTATGTTTGGTATTGAGCAGCGTGGTGACAAAACGGTCTTTTATGCTAAGACGGTAGTAAAAGCTCTCGTAGTCCATGACGCTGTAGTTGAGGCTCTTGTTCTCTTCCTCTTCCAGCTCGCTGATGAACTTTTTGAGCTGGGTCTTGTTGACTGTGCCGGCAATCAACACGACGACATCACTCGTCGATCCATGTACTAGTTTGCCAGAAAATATTACTACTCGCACATCTCCAAGTGGTTTGAGCCGCTTGGACCAGTCGTTTGCATCGGCAACCCCAACCGCATCCGATACGCCGCTGTCGGCGAATATCTGATGAAGCGGTGCAAAGTGCGGATACTCTTGGTTGATCTCATAGTAGAGCCGGTTATTGCTGTTCTCGCTCTTTATGATGCCGATGCTGAGCATGTTAGCAAGCTCGCGCCGAACAGAGTTGATCTGTTCATCAATCTTACGAGTAATCTCGCGGACGTAAAAAGCCCGTCCTGGATTGTTCAGAAACAGGTGCAACAATTTTACTCGCGTTTTTGAACCAAATAATGCGTCAATCACTGTATTTTTCCCTCGCTGGTATCGAATACTATACTAGCACATTTACTCTAGAATTGTCTCGATATATGTACGCGCCTCGTCGAGGGCTAACCACCGTACGTAGTCGTGACGTCGCAACCAGGTTACCTGCCGCTTAGCTAGCTGCTTATCCCTGTTCGCGAATTGTTCGATCGCCTCGGATCGGGACAGTTCACCGCCCTGCATGCGCCGAATGATCGGATAGATGTTACTCGACATGGCCTCGTTATCCCAGCCGTAGCGACTCGCCAGGGCTACGGTTTCTTCGACAACACCAGCCCCGAACATCTGCTCGGCACGTGCCTGAATGCGTTCTGCAAGGATAAGCCTGTCTGTTGATATAGCTACAACGTTAGTATTTTCCAGAGGTAGCCGACGAGATTTACCAGTACTTGCACCCCGTACCAGCGCATTTACGAGATGGCGCCGATTCATACTATTCTGGGGCATCCCTAGTTGTTGCTTTTTTATCATCACTCGTAATTCATCGTCCGAGTAGGTATCAAAATCACCTGGATCCTGCCTACGCTCGGGCCACTGAAAATCTAGTACAACCGCGTCGATATACAGCCCAGTGCCGCCCACCAAGAACGGCACTTTGCCCCGCATACGTATATCCGAAATCGCCCGGTACGCCGCAGCCTGAAAGTCCGCAGCCGTATATCTCTCGCCTGGCTGGACAACATCTAGCAGGTGGTGCGGTACCCGGGCCTGCTCATCTGGTGTCGGTTTGGCGGTACCGATATCCATGCCTTCGTAAATAGTGCGCGAGTCAGCGCAGATGATCTCACCGCCGTATCGCTCAGCCAGATCGAGCGCCAGTCCTGTCTTGCCGCTCGCTGTCGGGCCCGTGATAACAATGAGTGGAAGCTGGATACTAGGTGTTGGATGATGGACGGTAGACATCAGGGCCTCCAACGGAGGCTATCAAAGTTGACGACTCGGTAATCTTTTATCTCCAAACCCTCTGCCTCAAGTGCAGCCTGATGCCCCTCTTTGCCCCCATAGTAACCGGCGGCACAGTCACCTAGACGGTTCACGACGCGGTGCCATGGCAGCTCGGTCGGACCGAAGTGAGCTAGTCCGCCAACCTGACGCGCCGCATAGGGGTGCCCAGCAAGACCAGCGATATCGCCGTAGGTCATCACCCTGCCCTCCGGAATCATGGAAACAATTGCATACACGGCGTCCCGAAACTCATGCGATGGCATCGAAATACTCCCGTATGTCCGCCCAACTACCCAGTCTAACGATATCGGGATGGATCGTCTTGCCTTTGCTCCAACCATATTCGCCGAACAAAATGCCCTTTATGCCGCACTCCCGGGCTAGCTCGAGATGGCCCGGGTTGTCGTCTATCAAGTACTGAGCCCTTAGCTGCATGCATACATCCGCTTTGGAGCCTTTAACCTCACCAGTCCAGAGAGCCACAAACGCAATATCATTAAATATTTCCGGGAAATGCCTGTTCAGCCACGCCTCGGTGATCTCTGCAAGATGTGCTTCTCGCGAGGTAACGATAACCAGGTCGAAGCGCTCTCGCAAGGAGCTGAGCGCCTCAAGCGCTCCATCCATGACCCGCAGGTCGCTCTTGGCCCCTGAGGCGAGGTACTCGTCGTAGTGGCGTCTGCCCTCTTCGCTGCCCAGGCCCTGAACCGACTCCCAATAGCCCCAGTATTCACCTGGCGCAAGGTAGTCCTCGGCTGTATGCGTAAACCCATAGTTCTCGTTAGCAAAAACACGCACCGCTTCATTCTCGATAGCGAGTACATCGTCTATGTCAACGGCAATGATAGGTTTGTTCATAAATATCCTAGAGGGATGACATACTGGCGCGAGCCTTGATCTCATGAGCAAGACTACCGAAGAACTGGTCAACATCGAGCGTTATCTCTTCGCGACCTTCGACCGCCAGGTCAGCTCGAACCCGAGGCGTGAGACGACCCTCGGCAACTTCTTTTTCACCGATCACGAGCGTGTACGGCACTTTCATCATCTGTGAGCCGCGGATCTTTTTGCCGACGGTTTCATTGCTATCGTCAACCGTTATCCGTATGCCGTTCTCGTCAGCAAGCACGCGCAGGCGGTCGACGAACGTGACGACCTCATCACTGTCTTTAACTTGGATAATACGTAACTGCTCTGGCGCCAACCATACCGGGAAGCGTCCTGCCGTATGCTCAATATAGACGCCGAGGAAGCGTTCGATAGAGCCGAGAAGCGCGCTATGGATCATAACTGGTGCCTGCTTTACGCCCTGCTCGT
Source organism: uncultured Candidatus Saccharibacteria bacterium (assembly GCA_946886435.1). The sequence goes on from CAMPIR010000001.1 coordinate 32,133, forward strand.
CTGTGTACTCGAGCCCAAAACGCTCTGGCATCACGAAGTCTAGCTGGACAGTGGCGACCTGGTGTTCGCGCCCGATAGCGTCGGTAGCCATAAAGTCTATCTTCGGCCCATAAAAGGCAGCCTCACCATCGACTTCGAAGTATTCGAGTCCGTTTTTGATAACGGCCTCTTTGAGCTGTTCCTGTGCGGACTGCCAGAGTGCGATATCACCGAGGTACGCCTCGCTCTCGTCACGGTAGCTCAGCCGGACCTTGAGGCCCATACCAACGGCACTATAGAGCTCATTTGCCGCAGCAAGCAGCTGGTCGATAGTCTCGTTGATCTGGTCGGGACGACAAAACGCGTGGCTGTCATCCTGAGTGATCGAACGAACACGACTCAAGCCGCCGAGCTCACCAGTCTTCTCGTCACGATAAACCGTCGTGGTCTCGAGGTATTTTACCGGTAAGTCGCGGTAGCTGCGAGGTTTTGAAGCGTCGATCTGGGTCTGGTGCGGGCAGTTCCTCGGCTTCATGACGAAGTTATCACTTGTCTCCTGGCTCTTAACGAGAAATAGTTCGTCGCCAAACTTTGCCCAGTGCCCAGAAGTTTCATAGAGCTCCTGCTTTGTAATATGCGGAATCCAGACTTTCTCGAACCCTGAGCGTTCGCGGAGTTCATTTGAAAAGCGAGTCAGCTCTTCTCGAAGCACCGTGCCGCGGGGCGTAAACAGCGGCAACCCTGCACCGACGAGCGGCGAGGTCGTGAACAAGTCGAGCTCTTGACCGAGCTTGCGATGATCCCGTTTTTTGGCCTCTTCGAGCATCACGAGATACTGGTCAAGTTCTTCCTTCGTTGCAAATGCTACACCATAGAGACGCTGCATCTGTGGGTTCTTCTCGTCACCACGCCAGTACGCACCGGCTACTCGCATCAGCTTGAAGGCGCCGACCTTGCCCGTGCTCTCGGCATGTGGCCCACGGCATAGATCCATGAAGTCACCGTCAGTATAAAACGATACCTTTTCAACAACACTCTCTCCGTTGGCAGCGACTCCGAGTGTATCAGCGTCGAGGTCGCGGGCGACTGTCGTACCGGCCCGTTTTAGGTCATTTAACAACTCGACTTTGTAGGGCTGCTTAGCTTCTGCGGCCCACGCAAGCGCTTCATCGATGTTTTTCTCACTATGTTCAAACGGAAAATCTTTGTTGATGATTGTACGCATCTCTTTTTCGATACGTTTAAAATCGCTCTCAGAAATCTTTGTCTCACCGAGATCGATATCATAGTAAAATCCGTTATCGACGACCGGCCCAACACCAAACTTTGCCTCTGGCCATAAGTGCTGTACTGCTTGTGCGGTGACGTGCGCCAGGCTGTGACGCATCGCATGTAGTTGTTCTTCGTTCATATACGCTACATTGTAGCAGATACCCTTGCCTCTCGCCCCTGTTTTTGATAGACTCATATCTGCCCAACGAGGGCGATTAGCTCATTTGGCTAGAGCGCCACATTGACGTTGTGGAGGTGGCAGGTTCGAATCCTGCATCGCCCACCATTTAAAAAACTGGTCCCTAGGATCAGTTTTTTAAATGCCCAGTCTCTACTGGATCACATGGTACGTAAAGCGGTATGTCTTGCCCGTCTGCAGACCATCGAATGAGAAGGTCATCTTGTCAGTGCTTGCATCAAGAGAACTGTCGAGGCGCGCCGAACCCCGGTCTTTCGCCGTGAGAGTAGCGTTCGGTGCCAAGCTGTACTCTTTAGCAAAGACGAAGCGTAGATCCGCGGAGGTACAGCTCGCTTCATCAACCTCGAACTGGATAGCCCCGGCGATATCCGTACCGGTTACCAGTATCCCATCTACACAGCTCAGGAGTGACGTATCGACTGTCGGAGTAGATCCACGACTGACCAGGTGGCCTTCTACGTAGATATCACCCTTCACGTGAGCATCACCGTGGACCGTTAAGGACTGTACCGTAGCAGGGCCGTTGACCGTAAGGCTCGTGAAGCTTGGATTACCGCCCTGCAGTTGAACGATCTGAGACTGCTGCTCTTTTATTGCCTGCATCAAAAATGGTATGAAGGCCTGATAGTTGAGCCCCGTCACCTCACCGTTTGCGCCATAGGCAACGGCGTGGGGCAAGATATCTCGCACCTCTTCAGCGATAAGGCCATAGTCGTGGATACTGCCATTCATTGCCGTACCTGTACCAGCCTTCCAGTCAAAGCTTACAGGCCGTAGTTGGTTTAGTAGGCTCAACACGGAACTATCAAGACTGACTACGTTCTCTTTATAGCGAATTGACGATGCGGTACTACAGCCTGTCCATGCTCGTACCACTAGATTATCGGATCCTCGGTGACACAAATAGACGCCGTTATCCGCACCAGGAGGATTCATCCACATCGTACCGTTCACGGTAAACTGAGATGCCGAGAAACTACCGCTGACCGTCCCATTGCCGGTAATATTAAAGTTCGCGCTTTGTGCACCTGTGGTGTTCTGGATGTAACTACCAGAGCCAGAAGCAGCCGCAAAAGCGGTACTATTTAGCCCGTCAAGCAAGTCTACGTTGAGATTAGCTACCTTTGTCGTACTAGTTACTGTTAGTGGCGCTGTACCGGTCACAACAGTGGTGATAAGCCGTGAGCCCTGGAGCGTACTGGCCACCCTCAAGGCGCTGCCGATATCTACTCCATTTGCTGCCTGTAAAAACATATCGCTAGCACTTGAAATTGAATAACCGTCTCCCGAAAGTCCAGCCGCGGAAAGCGTAACGGCGCCACCGCCGACGCTTAACTCTCCACCTAAGACACCGTTACCGGTAATGTTGAAATAACCTGATTGCTGGGTCATAGAGTTCTGTATATAGCTACTAGAGCCTGAAGCCGCTGCAAAGGCAGTACTGTCGAGGCCGTCCAAGAGATCTACGTTGAGGTTTGTGACCTTGGTTGTACTGTTAACGGTAAGCGGTGCTACACCGGTCGCAGTAGTGGAGATAAGCCGAGTACCCTGGATTGTGTTAGTGGTGACGATCGTGCCAAAACCGCTAGCAATACTACCAGCAGCGAGGGCGCCTGTGCCAGTAATACCAGCGTAACTGCCGCTAATCCGTGCTGAAGCGACCGTGCCGCTCGCGAGATTATTCGCACTGAGATTTGTCATACCAGATCCAGAACCAGAGAAGCCCCCAGCGATAACCGTACCGGAGATGTTGATGTTGCCTGTCTGAGCGGTACCGGGGCTACTTGCCTGCAAGAGGACGCTGTTGGCAGACGTCATAATATCGCTGCTTCCGATTTTGCCAGTTCCGGTGTTGTCGATCTTGATAAGCCCAGGGCTATCGTCAGTGGCCAGGTCAAAAACCAGCGTATCCGTCGGCGCGGTCGTCGTAAATGTGCCATCATAGGTAACTGTTGCTCCGCTAGATGCTCGAGATGTCAGGTTAGTTAACGCCCATGAGGCGGTCTTGAGGTAGACCTTGATATTGTTACTCGCATCGCGGTACACCTGGATGTTACCCTGGGTGAAGCCATTCCCCCCATACGCACTACCCGTAACCGAAAACCCATCGCGCTGAGTAAAGGCTAGGCTGACATTTCCACCGCGGGAGTTATGGCCGCCCAGCATACCATCGACCAGTACCGTGCCGTTGTTGGCATTGGCCTGCCCAAGATAGTACCAGCGGTTACCAGTCACGCTACCTTCGCTGATATACACATTCA
>CAMPIR010000002.1 GCA_946886435.1 uncultured Candidatus Saccharibacteria bacterium
TCTGGGCGACGTGAACGTGGTTTCGGACCGCAATCATGAACCAGTCCATATTATGGCCAGGGTCTTTCGTTTACCGCTGGCGCCAGATACGGATATCCAGGCACTCGACGGTGAGCTTGTCCGGATAACCGCCGCAGAGGCGCAGCGTACTACATCGAAATTAACCCCAGCCACTCAAGCAGCATTCGAACAGTTTATAGAAAGGGAATAAACCATGTACCAACCAACCGATCTCAAAAAAGGCACCGTTATCCAGATCGATGGACAGCCGTTCCGCGTCACTGACTATGCACAGAAGGTGATGGGACGAGGTGGTTCGATCGTTAATGTTAAACTCAAGAACCTCGTGACCGGTGCGGTTATCCCAAAGACATTCAAGGGCGCCGACAAGATCGAACCGGCTGAGGTGAGTACCAAGAAGGTTCAATACCTCTATGCTGACGGCGAGAAATTCTTTTTCATGGATCCAGAGAGCTTCGAACAGTTTGAGTTGCCGAACGAGGACATGGAAGATGCCGGTGACTACCTCAAGGAAGGCGATGAAGTAGCGCTCCAGTTCTTCGGTGAGCGTGTCATTAACGTTGAGCTGCCAAAGAACCTCTTTCTCGAAGTAACCTATGCCGAAGACGTCGTCAAAGGCGACACGACCAGCTCAGTCCTCAAGGACGCAACGCTCGAAACCGGCAAGGTCGTGAAAGTTCCGGCATTCATCAAAGTCGGTGATATTATCTCTGTTGATACTGCAACGGGTGAGTACCGCGAACGCAAGAAATAGTGTAATCCAGATGCCTGCACCACTCGAAGCCACCATGTTCGCCATCGTCCCTAGCCGTCCTGAGGTAGGTGACATGAACGATAAAGTTTGGACACATCTCTCGGTCGTACCGTGGGTGAGTCTGGGTGATTTTCGGCACGAGGCACTGCAGGAGATCGAGGGCGTCGTAAAGCAAAGCATGCCAGTTCACCTTGAGCCAGGACGCATGATGACTGTAGGCGGTGAGGGCCATGAAAAGAAGGCGCAGGATATAACGTCCGAAGAGTTACGCGAGCTACATAAAAAACTGCTCACGACGCTCGGAGGTTTTGGCGTAGTAGTTTCGCATCCGGAATGGGCATGGAACAATTATCGTCCTCATATCACGCACCCGAAGCCTATGCTACTTCGTCCCGCAGAGGAAAACTCGCTGTATGTTATCGACAACCTAGCGATAGGAGGCGATGCACGTGGCACCAAACTTATTTCACAGTGTTTTCACGGCGAGCGAGAACCAGATGAAACATAGACTGGACCATTTGCTGGTGCAAAAAGGACTCGTGACGACGCGTTCACAGGCCGAGAGCTGGATCAAGCTCGGCAAGGTGACCGTTGACGGTGAAAAGGTGACAAAACCAGGCTACTTTGCGCGCGAAGATAGCGACATAAAACTCACAGCAAAAGAACGATATGTCTCACGTGCCGGACTCAAGCTAGCCAGCGTTGCTAGAGTTCTCGGCGTTGATTTTAAAGGCGCGGTCGTTCTCGACGTTGGAAGTTCAACTGGCGGATTTACCGACTACGCGCTACAAAATGGCGCAAAGCTGGTCTATGCGGTTGATGTTGGCACCGATCAGCTTCACCCGACGCTCCGCAGGGACACCCGTGTGAAGTTGTTTGAAAAGACCGATATCCGTGACTTTGTGCCGAGAACTATACCTGATGCGGTTGTGATGGACGTGAGCTTTATCTCCCTTCGCGAGATCTTGCCGCATATCGCAGATATTTCCGGTCCGAACACGCGGATCGTTGCGATGGTAAAGCCGCAGTTCGAGGCAGGCAAGCATCAGGTGACAAAAGGCGTGATCAAAAACGACACTGTTCGTCGCCAAGTGCTGAGAGACTTTGAGGTCTGGGCTCGCCAGCGATTTATCATCCAGGACAAAGCCGATAGTGAGGTTGCGGGTGCAAAAGGCAATAGAGAGCGATTCTATCTGCTGCAGACAACAGCGTAAGCGTTTATATATTCCGTAATTATGTTATAATTAATATTATTAGACCTTTTGTAAAGGTTTGATGTGTCGGGATGTGTCCGGTTGGAGCTCTTCGGAGCTCACTGTCGACACGTGTCGGCAGTTAACAATCGGTTCTAGCGAAACAGAACGCATCCTAACCTCAGCCCTCGTGGGAAGAGGTCAACCACCGCACTACGACTCCGCTGTAAAGGGGAATACGCATGACAGTAATGTCCGGGCCGCGCAAGCGGCTCATTCCACTCGTGGCACTAGGGGCTCTGCTCGTACCGGTCGCAGTGACCGTCGCAGCATCGCCCGCACAGGCCACCGGCAACAACGGCACAATCAAGGTTCACGCCCTGGGTTCTGACGAGGAAACTCCGAGCAACGAGCCCAAGGTCTGCGCCTTCAACCTGGAGTTTTTCGGGTTCGACGAAGGCACCGATGGCTACGTCACCTTCGACGTTCAGGGCGGCGACGGTCCCACCGGGGTCGCCGCCGGTCCGTTCGATGAGGGCCCGGCCAACGCCGATGGCTACTTCGAGTCGGAGTACTTCAACGTCGAGGCAGGGCCGGTCATCCAGAACGGTCACTACAAGGTCACCCTCTTCGGGAAGTTCAACGACGGCAGACCCAACTACGAAGACGTCAAGGCGAAGTCCAAGGTCTTCAAGGTCGACTGCCAGCCGACCGAGGAGCCGCCTCCGCCCACCACGTGCCCCGAGGGAACCACTCCGACGGACACGGACGGTGACGGTGTGATCGAGTCTGGCGAGTGTGGTCCGTCCACGCCGCCGGTGGTCGTTCCGCCTGTCGTTACGCCACCTGTCGTTACGCCGCCGGTTGTGACGCCGCCGGTGGTCAATCCTCCAGTGGTCACCCCACCCGAGGCACCGAAGGTGGTCAAGCTGAAGGCCAAGGTCACGTGCGAGTGTGTCACCAAGAAGTTCGGTGAGGCGCTGGTCAAGATCAAGAGCCTGAAGAAATCCACCAAGGCTGCCCGGGTCAAGATCCGGGTGAACGGAAAGGTCGTGCGTACCGTCAAGATGCGCCCCGGCAAGACCGTTCGTGTCCACCTGACGGGTCTGAAGACCGGTTCGGTGGTCAAGGTCACCGCCCAGGGCAAGAAGCTGGCCAAGGGCAAGGTGCGTGCTGCCAAGTGCAAGACGCCCACGAGGCCACCGAACACCGGCCTGCGCATCTCGCCTCGAGACAACTTCGTTTGAAGAGCACAGATCCCGTCCATTGGGGTCGACGCTCGACTGGTGAAGCGTCGCGGGTTGAGTATCACGCACAGCCTGCGCTCCGTATTCTGGTCTAGCCGTGGGGCAACACCAGGCAAGCGGGGCAGCGCGCTCCTTTACGGACACACCTATGACTCGAAGCCATCGGGCGTGGGAGTGCTTGATCATCTCGGCCGGGTGAAAGCCGGTGCCGAGGTGGTTGTCGCAAAGGGCGCAAAGAAGATTCGCTACACTGCAACAAAAGCGGTCTTCATGAGAGCAATTTCCGAAAAGCAAATGGCTCGCTTTTTGAGCCATTTCGGGCAATCTCGTCTCGCCGTCATCACGTGCCACTGGAACAAGAAACTCCAGAAGTACGACGGCTGGTGGGTTGTCCGTGCCGTGAAGAAGCGGTAGCTAGCTAGAACCGAAGAACCGCTCCGCCCCGGAGGGAGCAAATAAGCCCGGTCTCCTACGTATCCAACGTAGTGAGACCGGGCTTTCTTCATTTCTTGGTATACTTATGGTTAGGAATATGAGGGAAAACAGACGTTTCGGTATCCATCATCGGTACCATGCAGTAAGAGACTGGATCAAAGGTCATCCACGGCTCAGCGGAGTCGGTTTGTTCGTGTTGTTCGCAGTCATTATTATCCAGCTCGTGTACCCGAGCACGAGGGCATTGCCACTCGCGCGTATCAACGGTGATATGGTCGGTGGTTCGACGCATACTGATATCGCAAAAAAGCTTCAGAACGACTACGGCAAAACAGTCATCACGACCGAAATCCGCGGCAAAAAGACCGCAACCGAGCTCGCTAAAACTGGCCTGAAGACCGACAACGACCGCATTCTCGATAGCGTTAGTGATTATGAGTGGTATCTGCGCTTGGTCCCGTTTAGTCTCCTCGTAAAGGGTGCGTTGACCGACCAACCAGTCGCGCTTACGACCGACCAGAACCGCTTTTTGGCGTATGCCGATGACCTGGCCAAGCAATGTGCGGTCGCTCCTAAAAACGCCGGTGTCGCCGTCAAGGACGGTGAGGTAAAGCTTGATCCAGCAAAGGACGGCCAAGCATGTTCTCGGGATAGTTTACGCTCCCAGCTAACCGCGTCGCCGCTCCAAAGGGCGGGCATAACAGTCTCGGTAAAGACGACGTCGGTCAAACCGGAGCGTTCAGACAAAGATGTCGAGCCGCTTCTGCGGGAGGCTCGTGTTGTTGCCGATCGCAAGCTGACGCTCGTGGTTGCGGGCAAGACCTACACTATCGATAAGCCGACGCTTGCGTCCTGGCTGGCATTCCCCGAAGACCCAGAGTCAAAAAAGATTACCGTCGGCCTCAATGACGAGGCGGTAAAGACATACCTCGGCACTATCCAAAAAGATATCTATATCGCGCCGGGCACGACCGTCATCACGACACATGACGGTATCGAGACTGGGCGTGTCGCCGGTAGTTACGGGCAGGGAATAGACCAGGAAGCAACGCTAGAGGCTATTCGAGAGCAGGTGTTACGCGAAGACGGTACTGTGACGGCCACCCTTGCGGCCCTGCCACCAAAGCTCGCCTATAACCGTTCGTACAGTAAGACTCCGGCAGGGCTACAGGCGCTGCTCAACGACCTCGTAAAGGATAAGGGCGACTTCGCGATATCTGTTCGCAAGCTCGGTGATACCGGGGTTCACGTCAACGGAGACAGGCAGTACCACCCAGCTAGTACGTACAAGTTATTCGTGGCGTATTCGGTGCTTAAGCGGGTTGATAGCGGCCAGATGAGCCTCGGCCAGACGACGAGTGGTGGACAGACATTATCTCAATGTCTGGACAATATGATCGTGAACTCTGATAATGCCTGCGCTGAGTGGTTTGGGGTAACTATCGGTTGGGGTGCTATCACGAACGATGCTCGCGCCATGGGTGCCCGCAATACGACGCTCAGCCGACCGTTTGTCTCGACGACTAACGATCAGGCGCTTTTCTTACAAAAGCTTGAGTCGAACCAGCTCGGATTGGCTGAACCGTCGCGCGCCCGGCTGCTCGACGCTATGAAACGACAGATCTTCCGCAAAGGTATCCCGGCTGGCGTTGGCGTGCCGGTTGCGGACAAGGTTGGCTTTATCCCTGACGAAGGCCTGTATCATGACTCGGCCATCGTCTATGCTCCAAGTGGCGTTTACGTGCTCGTTATCTACACGCAGGGAAGCAACTGGGCAGCGATAGCCGACGCAGCACGGCAGATACATGCGCAGCTGCAGTAAAATTATTTCGATACGTTAAAACGAAACTCAACGACGTCGTCTGGTTGCATGACATAGTCACGCCCTTCGGTACGAACTTTGCCGGCACTCTTTGCGGCCTGTTCCGAGCCGGCTTCGATGAGATCAGAGTAGCTGACGATACTGGCAGCGATAAAGCCTCGTTCAAAGTCTCCGTGTATGACACCGGCGGCTTGTGGGGCAGTGTAGCCCTTTTTGATCGTCCAGGCTCGGACTTCTTTCGGACCCGCTGTTAGGTAGCTCTGCAGGCCTAGCGTGTCGTAGGCAGCATGGATCAACTGGTGGAGGCCCGAGTGTTCAGCGCCATAGCTCAGTAGTAGCTCAGCCGCATCGCTTGGGTCGAGACCGCGCAGCTCTTCTTCGAGCTTGGCGCTAACAAAGATAGCACGAGCTGGTGCGACGAGCGCCGACAGTTTTTGTTTCTCGGCCTCATTGGCTATGGTGTCTTCAGACACATTAAAGGCATAGATCACAGGTTTTGCGGTGAGCAGGTGTAGGTCAGCGATGATTTCGTTATCGAGTGACGGCAGGGCAGAGAGGGGTGTGCCGCTTTCGAGGTGGCGCTTGAGGCTTTCGAGGTAGCCGAGTTGCTCACGGGCGCTGGGGTTTGCTTTTGCTTCTTTCTGGATCTTTGGCATGCGCTTTTCTAACGACTGAAGATCGGCCAATATCAGCTCAGTATTTATGATCTCGATGTCGTCAACAGGGGAGACGTTGTCGTTTACGTGAACAATATCGTTGTTCACAAAAGCTCTTACAACATGAACGATAGCTTCGCAGTTGCGGATATTTGCGAGGAACTGATTGCCGAGACCTTCGCCTTTACTAGCGCCTGCTACGAGACCAGCGATATCTACGAACGTGACGGTTGCCGGGATGACTTTGTCGGCAGTGTGAAGTTTTTGTAGTTCTGTCAGTCGTGGGTCAGGTACAGGAACGATGCCGGTGTTCGGTTCGATAGTTGCGAACGGGTAGTTAGCGGCCAGGATCTCGCTGTCGGTAAGTGCATTAAAAAGCGTCGATTTCCCGACGTTTGGCAGTCCGACGATGCCGATAGATAAACTCATTTAGTTATATTTTAACAGATTAGTTCTGAGAGTGGTGGAGAATCTTTACAAAACTGTGTCAATATGGTATTATCAGAGTTAAGCTGCTCGCTAGGATACTAACGAGTGTAGCTCGTTCCGGTGTGGCTCAGATAGTCACGGCGGATTCACATCCTAGTGAGCGAAACTACGATCGAAAGGACGACGCCATGTCGTTGCTCATCACGGGGATCCAGCGCGTCAAGGCGTTCGTCCCCATGTTTTTGGCGGTCGCACTGGCCGCATCCATGTCGCTGCTCGGAGTTCCGAGCGCGTCTGCGAATGCTGGCGTGACGGTGAATCGTGTCGATTCGTACGTCCCGTGCGCCCTCATGAGCCTCGAAGTCACCAACAACTTCCCTCATGTCGTTTACGTGCGCATCTACGAGGTCAGGAACGGTGTGCGGGTTGATCGCAACTTGATCGACAAGCTGGCCCCTGGCGAGTCATTCACCGCGAGTACTGACGGTGAACGCTACTTCGCCCACTCGCTTGGTGTGACAAGCGGCACCTACGGCGTAGGGCCTACTGGTCCAGGGTGGACCGACTGGGGTGCGATCGAGTTCGTCGCGCCGTCTGACTGCCCACCCATGACTGGGGTCACCAAGCTCAGCCGGCGCACGAAGTCGGTGACCAAGAAGTCTCGACCGGTTGTCCGGTTCAAGACAACGGCCTACTCCACGGATCTGGGCTATCAGGTCGTTGGCAAGGGCAAGCGAATCAAGTGGTCTGAGTACTGGCAGTCGGGTTCACACACGATGTTTGGTCCTAGGCTGAAGCCTGGGCAGCGCATCAAGGTCAAGTTCTTCTCGCGCAGCCGTGATGACTCCGGAGTCCGGACCGACCCCGTCTACATCGGCAAGAAGAAGTTCAAGCGCACCCGCCGTTGACGCACATCTCACTAGGAAAGCCCTGCACACACCATGTGCAGGGCTTTTCTCTTTGTCGAAAAACTATGGCGTATATCATGAGCACTTTGTTATAGTAAGGGCTATATGGAACAAAAGAGGGGACCTGTGCGGGTTTTATCTAGCTTACTTTCGCGCGTGAGAGCCAAGCTAGGCACGCGAGTGTTCGTAGCTCTTTGTGGGGTGCTGGCACTAGTAATCGTTAGTGGAGCTGTGTGGCTCTGGTTCGCTACGCAGACCGTCGACAACAGAGGGATAGCCCTAAAAGGCATGCGCAAGGACTATGAGTCACTCAAGAAACAAGAACCTAAGTCGGAAAGGTCAGACGACAAAGCTGCATACTACCAGCTACTTGCGAGCAGGGCGGCCGGCGCGCAGGATTATGATGGCGCGATAAAGGCGTTCGAGGATCGTCATGATGTGCTCGGCGACAAAATGCCTGCAGGAGATTTTACTGAGCTAGCGACCTACTATTGTCGGATAGATGACAAGCAGGGCGCCATCGAAGCCCTTAGGGGCGGCGCGCAGCTTAACCAAGCATCGGACAGCGACAAGTCACGTCTAGCCGCAGGACAGAAAATCATAGATGAACAGGGGTGTAGGGCATGGTTGCAGCCATTAGATCAAGAATAATAGTTGGGCTAACCTTTACCGCAGCAGTACTCGTAATGGCTATGGCTACTATGCAGCCAGCAGGAGCGTTAACCGCTAACCTTGGTAACAAATCACCGTTTGACGGAAACTCTCAGCCGAGCCAAACCGTAGACGGTCAGAGTAGGCATCATCACCGATTACGCTTCACCGAACTCGGCGAGCATTACACGGTACAGTTGCGGGTATACATGAACAATCAGTCCTCTTTCTCCGGTAGATCCGTAGTTTTCAATAAAGAGAACAACCAATGTTTTACGAGAATGCTCAATGATCGCCCAGCCGATAGCACACAGATAGTTATCGTGAATGTCGGGTCAGTGAATGGTGTCGGCGGAACAGATTATCCAATCCAAGCACGATATTTGTGCGATAACCCTACTCAGGGATTGTTCGGCCGCAACTTCGCGCTGACAAACCCACAGCACGATGCTGATATCGATCAATGGTATGTCGAGGTGTCGGTGCGTTATAACGATGCAACAATAAACCAGTTGATAAAAGAAATTGGCGGGCCAACCCAGAGAAATGCGATAGGGTTTTCCGTAAGAGTGCCGAATGCCCCTGGAGCTAAAGTCGCCCCTACTGGGGCTGGTGGGCGTAATTACTCAGTGCTTGGAAACATGAGTACAGGCAGCTCAACGATACTGCTTCCATTTGCCGATAAATGCTATACGACCGGTGGTACTCGGACCATAGTGATTTATGATGCAGACTACGGAAATAGTCAATTCGGCGACACGACAATTGAGGTATTTCGGAGAGGCACAAACAACAAAGTTAATCTCACGGGGGTGGAAAATACAGCTGGGGTGAATAGCACTACGCGAATACTAACGGCAACTAGCGGCAATCGATCGAGGGTTAGTTTCGAGAGCGAGATGTACAAGCAGTATGTTATCCGGATATCTGGACTTCATAACGGCAATACTATCGATATCAGCTTACCGAGTCAGATGGAAGCAATCTATGGTACCGTGCAGTGCGTGCCGCCACCTAATTGCGATGACCCAGGGCAGCCGCCATGCCCGCAGCCAGAGCCGAGGACCGTATCGATCGATCCTGTTGCAGCCGTAAACCAGTCAGATATGGAACCCGGTGAAAGTACTACGGCAACAGCCTATGCTTCCGTGGACGGCTTCCCGAGTCTGTACGCCGGAGACTGGCCGTACAACGAAGATGCTGTACGAAATGCAGTCAATTTAGTTTCTGATGGTATTGCAGCAGCAAGGCCTCAGGCGGAGAATTATCGGCCCGCTGACGGAAGAAGACTAAATAGTGCTTCTACAGGGAATCTGCAGGCTGCATGCGCTAGGATGGGCGCCGACGGCACATTGAGCGATCGTGATTACCGTCAAAACTGCAGTACCTCTTACACTCATTATGTATGTGCGAACGGCTCAACTAGAACGATTGCAAACGGTTGCGGCGCGGGAGTAGGGGGCTATCGTTGGCGCTGCGCTATAAACGGTGATTATTGGGCTTACAACACTGGAGCTACTAGCTCGTCAGGTTGTGGTGCTGTATATGACTGGCGATGCTGGGGGAATGACGCAGTAGTTGCGACACAGCATAACCAGCCTGGCCAGATATGTACGCGCTGGTATTGTAACTTACCGAGCAATAATACTTGGAATGACATGTCTAATCCACCAAACGATTTTGCCTGTAAGATATTCCGTTGTGCTGCGGTAAATCCTGCGGGGATTACCTTGCCCAGATTTGGGGGAAATGGCGTATTCAGTAATAACCAGCTTGAGCTCAGTAGTGCAAATTCATCTGATCCAAACTATGTAAAAAACAGTGGTGGCCAGCAGATAATTGCGAACGGTGGCTGTGGGTATAGGTGCACCGGAACTAATGGCGTGACGGGTGCTGGAATAGAGGGCGGTGGTGCACAGGCTCCGCTCGATACAGCTGAGTACGGTAACGATAAACACTGCTATTACCAGCCAACGTTCCATATACAGTGCAATATAAACGGCATGGTATTTCCGGCAGTCTTGCAACCAGTTCAATTCGATGGAAACTATTGTATCAATCATCCGGTCCTCAATGCAGGAGCCAGTGCTGCTATCGGTAGTGATGTTTGTATGACCGTAAGTGTCGTCACTCCGGCAAACGGTCAGGCGTGGGCTGATATCGGCAAGGGCAACGGGACTACCTGGTCCTTCTCTGTTAGCGGTCCAGCAACTTCCTGTGCCAAGGTCATCGCGCGGCCGATCGTGCACTTCCATGGCGGTGATGTCTCGGTAGGATCGCCATTTACATCGTCTATCTGTGCCACTAATCCAACAAACTCGTCGATCGTTACCTGGCCGGGCGTGTCTCACGGTGGCTCCAGTGTAGACTGGGCGGCCTATGCATCGGGCAACATCACGAACTTTGCGACCGCGAAGAAGCAGAACGTTAACGTGCCAAGAGGCCTGGCCTTCGCGAACACCGTCGGGTCGGGTAACGTCTATGGCGGTAGTTATGGGCCTATGCCGTGTATCGCTAACCACGCCGGCATGAAAACTGCTGGCATAAGTAGCATTGGCTCGCTCAATGCATCGCTTGCGAGTGGGTCATACGACTATAGCGGACCGAATATCAATAACAGCCCAACTATACCGAAGGGTCGGCAGCTCGTTATCTATGTGGACCACGATCTACGCATCGGAAGCAATATCAGTTACGACCGTACGACCGGTGGCGGTTGGGCCTCTGTCGATGATATCCCGGGACTAAAAGTTGTCGTGACTGGCAACATCAGCATTGCCCCAGGAGTGTCACAGCTTGACGGTATCTATGTAGCCCAGCCGGATAGTGGCGGTAACGGTGGAAACATCTATACCTGCGCCGATGTCGTCTCTGGTAACCCTATATCAAACCACGACACATGTAAGCAGACGGTACTGACGGTAAACGGTTCGTTCATCGCTAAGCGTGTTGTCCTAGGGCGAACCGCAGGCACCGCAATACAGGGACAGCCTGCAGAAGTATTCAACTACCTCCCAGAGATATGGTTTACCGACTGGCCAGATTCGGATGCTCAAAAAGGCTACCGGTACGACTCTGTTAGCAACCTTCCACCAATCCTCTAGCTCGCACACTACAGAAAAGTCCTAGACAAATAACACAAATAGCTTGTGGTTTTACATGACGCTCATGCTATAATTCAACTAACATATGAAGATTTTGAGTGGGGCAGAAGAATACTTTGCGTTGGACATCGGTGCAACAGCCATCCGAGTCGTCCAGCTGAGTGGATCGGGGACGAGCTGGTCCCTCACGCACTTCGGTGTTGCCCCGGTTGACTATCGCGTCAGTTCTTCGGACGCTCCAGACGACCAGAGAAAGCTCAGTGAGGTTATCCTGTCGGTTATCGCGCAGAGTGGCATCCGGGCAAAGAACGTCGTGGTTGGAGCACCGTCGAACAAAGTTTTCGCTACAGTCGTCGACCTTCCCGACATGCCAGAGAACGAACTAGCTAACACCATCAGATACCAGTCTGACCAGTACATCCCGATGTCGACCGATGAAGCCAAGATCGATTGGGCCGTCCTCGGTAAATCAACAAAGGACGCCGTCAACAACGAAGTCCTTCTCGCAAGCATCCCGAATAGTTTCGTTGAGCAACGCCTCGATCTGATCGAGGGTCTTGGGTTTAACGTCGTGGCTATCGAGCCAGAGTCTATTGCCCTGACGCGAGCACTATTGCCGGCCGGCATCCCTGAAGGGAAACTGATCGTCGAGCTCGGTGACTTTTCTACTGATATCATCATGACATTTGGCGATGCGCCGCGCTTGATACGTTCCGTACAGGTCGGGGTCCAGACTATCATAAAGGCGGCGTCACAGAACCTCAACGTGGATCCACAGCAGGCGCAGCAGTTTATTTCAAAGTTCGGTCTTCAGCCAGACAAGCTCGAAGGTCAGGTGTTCCGTTCGATAGAGTCAACGGTCGAGCAGTTCTCGGTCGAGGTCAGCAAGTCGGTAAAGTTTTTCCAGACAAAGTATCCGAACGTACCTGTTAGCACAATGATTTTATCTAACCATGCCGCAACGATACCCGGTATGGGTGAATACCTCAGCGCAAAGATAGGTATACCGGCAGAACTCGGTAATCCATGGCAGCGGGTTCGCGTCAGCAACAAGGATCAAAACACGCTCCAGACATTGTCGCCACAACTTGCGATCGCTATCGGTCTCGCGCAAAGGGGGGTAGAATGATCCGCTTGAACCTACTTCCTGATGTAAAGATCGAATATCTAAAAACCAAGCGTGCCCACGCGCAGGTTATCGGCGTCGCGAGTATCGTGACGATGGCGGCTATTGGCCTGGTGGTGCTACTCGCTATCTGGGTATACGGTGGACAAGCTTTTCTCAAGAAAGATCTAACTGACAAGATACAAAAAAATGCCGCAACCCTCAAAGCAAAGCCTGAGATCGATAAGTATCTGACGCTGCAGAACCAACTGGCGAATCTCACCGCGCTCCATGAGAGCAAGAGCGACTTTTCGCGACTGCTTCAGTTCTTGCCATCCATCACCCCTGAAGGCGTAAAGTTTAGCGGTATTGAGCTGACAGCGGATGAGGAGCTGGGCTACACGCTGGTATTCCAGGGTGAAACAAAGGACTACACCGGTCTCGCAACGCTACGAGACACGTTGGTTAACGCTATGCTGGCGCCGGAGGGCGTCGATGTAAAAGACGGAGAAAAATTGTTTGAGACGGTCACCGTAGCGACGAGCTCTATCGGCTCGAGCACGAACGGTGGCTCGGTCGTATCGTTCCGTATCGAAACAGCCTATAACCCAAATGCTTTCCTGGCTAGCATTAAGAACCCGACAGTTTCGGTTCCTACGCTGACGACAACGCAGTCTGCCCAGTCCTCGCCCGATGTATTTGGCCGTAGCTCTGTAGAGGAGAATAACTAACATGCAGGAAAACACAGGGGCAAACCAGGTGCAACAGACCGAGCAACCGACGGCACAGCCAGCGAAACGCGCTATGACCGGTGTAAAAAAACGCCAGCAGATCCAGGACACAAACAAAAAGACCTTTCTGTGGCTCGCAGGATCGGCAATCATCGTTTCGATGTGTCTAGTGGCGCTGCAGTTCTTGGTTCGCGAGTTTATGTTTAACCAAAAGATCATCAGCGCAAAGAGCGAAACGAACAAGACGTTGGAAAATAACATAATAACTGCAGATGCACTACGAGAAAATATCAACAAACTTATCGCTGACGCTAGTCTGAGCAAGCTCAAATACGAAGCTCCAAACATCGAGACGACTGCGCTCAACGTTATCATCGACGCTTTGCCGACCGAAGGTGATGCGACGAACTTCGCCAACTCGCTTCAGGCGGTTGTCTTACCTCGCTCAGGAGTAGCCATCAAGGAGCTGAGTACGACGGCAACTGCGGAATCAGCCGATAGCGCCGCAGTAGTTGCTCCGACCGGACAAGCAACACAACCAGTTACCGTACCGTTCAGCGCCGGTTTTACCGGTGACTATGCCAAGGTTATGGCAGCGCTCAGCGATATTTCACGAGTTATTCGTCCGATTGATCTGAGAGTGATGGCGATCACGGCCAGTGAAGGCAACGAGCTACAGGTTACCGTCGACGGCGTAACCTACTATCTACCAGCTCGAACGGTTGAAGTTCGCAAAGAGACGCTAAAGCCTGTGGAGACGAAGAAATCATGAAAAAATCAGACATAGCACTCCTGATCGTCATCGTTGCTATCAGCTTAGGTATTTCGTATTTTGTCGGCAAAGCTGTTCTAGAGCAGTTCGTTCAGAGCGATACCGAAGTAGAAAGAACAGATGCTATCAGTTCCGAGATAGTGCCTCCAAGCCAGAACGTCTTTAACGATCAAGCGATCAACCCAGCTGTGCCGATTAACATCGGTGATTCTAACAACCAACAACCGTTTGGTCAGTAATCGGGGCGTGGCGGTATGGCGCTTTTAACTGAAGAAAACCAGCTCCAGCTCGAAAACCTTCTCGTTGACGAAGGATTTTTGGCTGCCGAAGAGCTTGAGACTAGCCGTGCATCGGCCAAAAAACTAGGCGTACCGCTCCTGACAGAGCTTATCCAGAGTGAGCGGATAACGAACGAAGAACTGACCCGGATGATCGCGAAGGTCGCGAATGTTCCGTATGTTAATCTCACCGACACCTATATAAACCAGGAGACCCTCAAGCTCTTACCGAAAGATGTTGCTGAGCGGTATATGGCGGTTCCGCTCGGTGTCATGAAATCAACCGGTGGTGGCCAGAGCCGCCTTGCGGTAGCGATGCTCGATGCGAATAACGTCCAAGCCGTGGACTTTCTCGTAAACAAGATCCAGCAGCCGATCAAGGTGTATATGTCGTCGCAGGAGGGGATCCAGCACGTTCTCGATCAGTACAATGCCGACCTTACCGAAGGCGTCAGCGATGCGATCAGTACAGCCGACGAGGAAGCTGTTGCGGCGAGGACTAACGAAAAAGGCGAGACTACGGCGCTTGTCATCAACCAAGACTCTCCGATTTCGCGCGCCCTGAACACGATACTTGAGTATGCGGCTCGTTCCAGAGCATCGGATATCCACATCGAACCGACAGAGACTGATCTAAAGATCCGCTGTCGCATCGACGGCGTGCTACGAGAGATCATGAAACTGCCAAAGAGCATCGAGCCAGCGCTCATTTCTCGTATAAAGATTCTCAGTAACCTCAAGATCGATGAACACCGCGTGCCTCAAGATGGTCAGTTCGCGGTGCATGTTTCTGATAAAGATATCGATCTTCGTATCGCTATCAGCCCGGTCGTTTGGGGTGAACAGGTTGTCATACGTCTGCTCGATAAGTCGGGAGCATCGTTCCGTCTCGAAGACATGGGGTATGCGGGCCGGGCGCTTCGAACTATTCGAAAGGGTGTCGTAAAGCCGAATGGTATGATCTTGACCTCTGGCCCAACCGGCTCGGGTAAGTCGACCAGCCTTTACGCACTGATTCAGGAGATCAAAGACGACACAGTCAATATCGTTACCCTGGAAGACCCGGTTGAGTACAAGATGGGCGGCGTCAACCAAATCCAGGTAAATACCGATGTCGGTTTGACGTTTGCTTCAGGGCTTCGTTCTATTCTCCGTCAGGACCCAGATGTCGTCATGGTGGGGGAGATCCGTGACAAGGAAACGGCTATGTTGGCCGTACAGGCAGCGCTTACCGGTCACCTCGTGTTCTCGACCCTTCACACCAACTCAGCAGCCGGCGTCTTGCCGCGACTACTCGATATGGGCATCGAACCGTTCCTAATCGCAAGTACCGTCAACACCGTTATCGGTCAGCGTCTCGTTCGACGCGTCGCCGAAAACCGTGAGAACTTCAACTCGCGCGAACTCGAAACGAAGAGCATCCTCGAGACGTTGGGCGTCGTCCTACCGAAAACCAAAGAGGACATCGCCCGTGCCTCCGAAGACCTGGGGTACAAAGACCTTCCCCTGGCCACCCAAAGCGCTTATACTTTAGTGAAAGGCGAAGATTCACCACGATCGCCAGGGGGATATAAGGGGCGTGTCGGGTTATACGAAGTAATGGATATCAGTGAAGCGGTGCAGGGGCTTATCGTAAAACGAGCAACAAGCGCTGAGATTCAACGACAGGCGATCGCCGAAGGTATGATTACGATGAGGCAGGATGGTTACCTCAAGGCGCTGCAAGGACTAACGACACTAGAAGAAGTAAACCGAGTTGCCGCGAACATGGCATAGGAGAGTGGGGAAGACATATGGAACAAACAGCAGAACTACGGATTGAATCACTCCTCGAGGATGTGATAAGAAAACGTGCCTCAGACCTCCATCTTCAGGTAGGATTGACGCCAATGCTCCGTATAGACGGAACTCTTGTTGCTATCCCTGGCACACCGGTGCTCGATGAGGAAATGGTTGAAAAGCTTATATTTGCGATTCTTGATGCCGATCAGCAGCAAATCCTGATGAAAGACAAGGAGTTTGACTTTAGCTTTGCCTTTGGTGATCTAGGTCGTTTCCGCGTTAATGCCTTCCACGAGCGAGGTAACCTGGCCGCCGCACTTCGTCTCATCCCGAACGAGATCAAGTCAACATCTGAGCTCGGCATGCCTGGGGTCATCAACTCGTTTGCCAACTACCCACGAGGCCTCGTACTGGTTACCGGACCGACCGGTTCCGGTAAATCAACCACGCTTGCGGCCTTGATCGACCAGATCAATACCGAAAAAGCCCACCATATCATCACCATCGAAGACCCGATCGAGTTTACGCACAAGAGCAAAAAGTCAGTCGTTGTCCAGCGTGAGGTTCACTATGACACCTATAGTTTCTCCGCCGCACTGCGTAGCTCTCTGCGCCAGGATCCAGATGTCGTGCTTATCGGTGAGATGCGCGACCTTGAGACGATATCAGCGGCTATCACGATCGCTGAGACAGGGCACTTGGTCTTCGCGACGCTTCACACTAACAGTGCTGCTCAGTCTATCGACCGTATGATCGACGTTTTCCCGCCACACCAGCAGCCACAGGTGCGGGCGCAACTCTCTAACATTCTGATGGGTATTTGTTCGCAACGTCTCGTGCCGATGATAGGTGGCGGACGTGCGGTTGCTGCCGAGATCTTAGTTGCCACCCCAGCGGTCCGTAACATTATCCGAGAAGGCAAGACCCACCAGCTCGATGCCGTCATCCAGACCGGTGCAGACCAGGGGATGCAGTCCATGGACAAGACGCTGGTTGGTCTCGTTCAGGCCGGGCAGGTTACGTACGACGAAGCGAAGAACTTTGCGGTCGACCTTACTGAGTTCGAGAGGATGATGCGAGGCTAACCCATGCTAACGTTTTCGTACACCGCTCGTGACCAGGCGACCAACAAAATCGTAAAATCTACGATCCAGGCTGATTCGGAGGGCGCCGCCGCAAAGCTCATGATGAGCCATAACCTTATGCCCATCGATATAAAGGCAGAAGGCCAGTCGACCGGTTTGATTGGTGCGATAAAGAATCGTAGTAGTACCAAAGACCGGGTTATTTTCACCCGTCAGTTGGCAACATTGATCAACGCTGGACTGCCGTTGACCCAGAGCCTCCATACGGTACAAGCCCAGACAAAGAGCAAACACCTCCAGGCGATCATCCAGGATATCATCAGCAGAGTAGAGGGAGGTAGTGCGCTCGCAGATGCCTTTGCCCGTCACCCAAAGGAGTTCAACGAGCTGTTCATCGCGCTAGTTGCCGCCGGTGAAGTTTCGGGTACGCTCGATGCCTCTCTTGAGCGTGTTGCCGACCAGCAGGAAAAAGATGCCGAGATCATCGCAAAGATCAAAGGCGCTATGATGTACCCGATCATCGTTTTGATCGTGATGATGGGCGTGGTGGTGTTCATGATGATGACACTGCTGCCCCAGGTCGAGATGCTCTACTCCGATACCGGCCAGAAGTTACCCGTCCTCACGTCTGTGCTTCTTTCAATCGTCAACTTTATCAAGAAGTTTTGGTTTATAGTGCCTATCCCGATAGCGATCATGATATTTTTCAGCTTCAAATGGGCAAAGAGCGGTCCGGGTCGTGAGGTCGTTGACAAGCTAAAGATGCGCGCACCGATGATCGGGCCGCTGTTCATGAAGATGTATATGGCGCGTTTTGCCCGAACGGGTGCGACGCTCATCGCCAGTGGTGTCCCGCTCCTCCAGGTGCTCGGTATCACCGCGAACGCTGTGAACAACGTTCATATCGCCCGCGCCATCCATGCCGCGTCAGACAAGGTTAAGGGTGGTAAATCCCTGGCAAAAACACTTGAGGGTGACGAAAACTTTCTCGACCTCGTGCCAAACATGCTCAGTATCGGTGAGCAGTCGGGTGCAACAGAAAAGATGATGAAAAAGACCGCCGACTACTATGAAAAAGAAGTCGATGACCAGATAAAGACCATCTCAACGATTATCGAACCGCTCATGATGATCGTGATGGGTGTCGTTGCACTTATCATCGTTGCCGCGGTACTCCTGCCGGTTTACACGCTTTCTGGCGACTCGCTCGTCTAGCGGACAAGATGTTGCATTTTTAAACGCTACTGTTTACTATGAAACTAGAACTCATCATTTAAGTTAGGGGGCATTAGATAGATGTTAGATAGTATACGAAAACGTAAAGAATCAGGATTCACGATCGTCGAGGTCATGATCGTGCTCGCGATCGCTGGACTTATTATCCTGATCGTCTTCCTGGCAGTTCCAGCACTGCAACGTAACTCACGCAATACGCAGCGCTCACAGGATGTTAGCGCAGTGCTCGGTGGTGTGAGCGAATTTGCCGCATCGCACAACGGTAGCCTCACGTCGCTCACTAACGCGGACATAGTTGCTAACGCAAAAACAGGCTACTATGAAGGTGCCGGCGTTGGACAGGGTAACATTGGTCTTAATACAACCGGTGCCGCGACTCTCGCTGAGACTCCTGTCAACGATCGAGTTCTCATTGTGACGAAAGCAAAGTGTGGCACAGGGAATGCTGCTGTCGCCGGGGCGTCTCGGGGCATCGTAGCGCTTTACTTGATAGAAGACACTAGTACAGACGGATTTGCCGTCATGTGTCAGGCAAGCTAGAATATAGCCAAAAGTTACTAGGAAAAAGACACCGTTAAGGTGTCTTTTTCTGTTATGCTTGAGCTAATGATGTATTTCGCTTTGATTGTACTGGGACTTATCCTGGGTAGCTTTGTCAACGCTCTGGTCTGGCGGCTGCACGAACAGAGTAAGTACTACGATGAAGATGGCCGGCTAAAGAAACTTAGCGGCAAGGAAAAGAAACGGCTGAACGATCTCTCGATCACAAAAGGCCGCTCTATGTGCTCAAAATGTGGTCATCAGCTGTCCGCGCTCGATCTCGTGCCGATACTCAGCTGGGTGGCGCTCAGGGGTCGTTGCCGCTACTGTCACGAAAAGATCGATGACGCACCGATTGTAGAGCTAGCGTTGCCGCTACTGCTCGTCGTGTCATACGTATTTTGGCCGTTTCAGTTGCAAGGAACGGCTGGATACGCGCTATTCGCTGTCTGGGTTCTGATGATGACGTGCTTCGTCGCACTGGCAGCCTATGATGCACGGTGGTTTCTGCTGCCAGACAGGGTCGTGTTTCCGCTGATAGCTCTCGCCGTGAGCTTTGTCGTGCTCAGGGTGGTGCAGTATGGAGACTTGACTAGGCTATACGAGGCGGTATTTGCCGGAGCAGTACTGTCGGGGCTATTTCTATTGCTGTTTTTGGTTTCGAAAGGTACTTGGATCGGTTTTGGCGACGTAAAGTTGGCTATTGCACTCGGTTTGATCGTCGGCTCGCCGTTGATGAGTTTGCTTGTGGTGTTTGTCGCCTCACTCAGCGGAACCGTGATGGCGCTCCCGCAAATGATCTCTGGTGGAGAAGGCTTAAAACGGTCGATACCGTTTGGACCACACCTGTTGCTCGCAACCATCATCGTTTTTCTGTTTGGGCAGACACTGATCGACTGGTATCTCTCTCTGTTGTTACTATAGATTTTCAAGCATAATCACTATGCTATACTGAACCCATATGAAACGGTTTAGCGCAGGTGGGTTCACTATCGTCGAGACGATGATTGTCTTGGCGGTGACCGGTGTACTGTTTCTCTCACTCGTCGGTGTTGTACAGGGGCGACAGGCCAAGATGCAGTACAAGAACTCGATGAACGACATTACTTCTACTGTCCAGTCGACTGCTGGGCAGGTCGCTAGCGGGTATTATCCGGTGTCCGAGAGTAGTTTTCGCTGCGTTGCCAACGGAGGCAAACCACAGATCACAACGCTACCTTCGACGGGCGGCATAGGCACAAACGATGACTGTGTCATGCTAGGTCAGGCGATCATGTTCGGAACAGGTATCCAGAACGGTGAACATGAGTACAAGATCCAGACGCTCATAGGGCTTCGTCAGACCAACGCAGGAGAGACTCCGAAAAATTTTAGTGAAACAAAAGTGAGGGTTATGGCGCCTGGAACGGCTGATCCAACAACTTTTCTGCCAGATAGGGAGTTGCATCTGCATGGCTCTCAGAGGGGCATATTTGCTGGTTTTCCGATAGACGACACTGAGCCTGATCCTGTCGCTGCTGACCTCGGAGGCATCCCTGATCTGAGTGTGACGAAGAGTCTGCAGTTCGGCACGTCAGTTAAATGGATGCGCACTGATGACGCAGCAGGCAGCCCGGTAGCGGGGTTTGCCATCGTCGCAATCCCGGGCGCTCAGCAGGGAGGTTCTAGTGCGGCAGGACTGGGGACGGTTCTTATCGGCATCGTGCCGATCCCGTGCGGTACTATTGCCAACTGCGAAGATGGCCTTGACCCAGCGGTCGGGGTGGATGCTATCGTAACTGCTTTTGAGGGTGTCAACGGTATTAACGCCAGGCCGAAAGGCGTGAAGATATGTTTTGTAAGCGCATCCACGGAGCAGTCGTCGCTGGTTCGCATCGGAGCAAACGGCGCGAGCAACGGGACTGAAACGGTCACCTATAATAATCAGGACTGTACCCCGGAAGCGGGAGGTGGACCGATATATGCTAAGTAAACGAGGGGAACGAGGCGATACCATCGTCGAGGTACTTATATGCCTGGCAGTGCTTGGGCTTGTTCTCAGCGGTGCGTATGTGACTGCAAATCGTAACTCACTTGCGAACCGTTCTGCGCAGGAGCGCCTCGAGGCGGTAAAACTAGCCGAGGCACAGATCGAGCGCTTACGCACAGCCGTGCAAGCCAATCCTGCGATCGTCAATACGATGACAGGATTTTGCCTACCTTCAGATGCTCCGGCGCTAGCACCCGTTTCTTCTTCGGACGGTAAATGCACGGTAAAGGCAGATGATATGACCGCTGCTCCTGACGTAGCGCCACGGTACGCCATGAGCATAACGAGGGTGGCGGCCATACCCCCGACAGTCGATGGGGTCGTTGGGCATCGGTACAGGGTAACGGCAACCTGGGAAAATATTTCCGGAACCGGTAGCGACAAACTTGATACCTACTACGAGGTATATCGGTGAGAGGTCCTGATGCCCGTCAGCGCGGGTTCACTATCGTCGAGCTGATGATAGCGACGATGGTTTTTGGCGTCATACTCCTAGGCGTTACCGCTGCAATAACGACGATGGGCAAGAAATACCAACGGAGCATGTACGCATCAAACACACAGGCCGTTACGAGTAACCTCGTCGATACGCTTTCCCAAGCTGTGCGCTATACCTCGGGTATGCCACAAAAAGGCGGTAATCCGTTAACCGACACCGGTTCGTACTGTATCGGCGAAAAACAAATCCTTTACGCACAGGGCATGAGACTGGGTGATACTGCGGCAGCCACCTCGAGTAGGTTCGCTGTTCTTGTGCGCTCAGGCGATAGCACTTGCAGCACGATCCCGTCGATTACGCAGCCTCTGTCGATCCCAGGCGAATACCAAGAGCTGCTAGGACGCGGGATGCGAATCTCAAAACTCGATATATTCCAGCAATCCGACGGCTCATTTAAGGTTGAGGCGCGCGTCGTGTATGGCGAGGATGACCTCCTCTGTAGCGAGAGTGTCGCAAATAGCTGTCGGGCCGGTGAGCCATATCTGAACGCATCACAGCTCCGAAGTCTCGATAACCTCCAGTGTAAACCAGGGCCAGGCTCTGAATACTGTTCCGCATCTGAGTTAAGTGCAACCGTGTATCAACGTTTATAGGGTAATATGGGAGTACGATGAGTATGAGGGCGAACTATAAGGAACGGGGTATGGCGTCGCTGATGGTTACGACCATATTGATGCTGGTTATTTCGTTAATCGTCGTCGGATTTTCCCAAGTCGCACGGCGTAACCAGCGGGATGCCTTAGATCGACAACTTAGCTCTCAGGCGCTCTACGCGGTCGAGTCTGGCATCAACGCAGCAACAGCGGTCATGAAGCAGAAGTACGAAACCAACCAGCCGATTCCCGGAAAGTCTGACTGCGCACCTGATACCGCCAAATATCCAGAGGTAAGACTGTCAGGGGATGACGTAAAGGTGACCTGTCTCCTCGTCGATCCTGTGGTTGATGACATGACATACGATGCGGTCACCGAAGATACCTCGACGTTCGTGCCACTAAAGCCTGAGTCAGGAACTCTGGCATTTATTACGATCACCTGGCGACCGAGCAGCGGATCCTTGGGCGCTACATCGGCTGACTGTCCGTCTTATAACTCGCCATCGTCGGCGCTTCCAGTGCGTTCGGCGTGGGTGTGTCCGCATGGATTGTTGCGAGTTGACCTGTCGCCTCGGCCTGTGGCAAACGCCACTACCCAAGCAAGCCAAACCAGTACGGTCTTTTTGTACCCGCACTACTGGGGCGCTAGCATAGCGACGCCGGTGGTAACTACTCCGGCGGTCCAGTCGCCGTATCCAGTAAGATGCTCTGATATTGACGGCGACCCGAAATGCAATATATCGTTTTTTGTCGGCGCCGTATCGGAATATTATCTAAATATCCGTTCATTGTATAGAGACTCGAGAGTGGCTGTTGATGGGGTTAGTACAACTGCAACATCGATGAATTTTACTGGTCAGGCAGAGGTGGATGTCACAGCTAAGGCCCAGGACGTACTCAAGCGCGTCAAGGTGAGGGTCAATGCGACCGAGCAACTAGCTGGCAGCGGAAGTTCAGCCCCTGCGTATGGGCTCCAAACCAGCGAGTCTCTGTGTAAGCGTTTCGTGTCCGGGCCCGATATCTATCATGCCGACCCGTTCGTCAGCTGTAACTAGTCTTGATTTGATCGGTGGAACTGGCGATGCACTTCACGCAGGTGCTGATCGGTGACGTGGGTGTAAACCTGTGTTGTTGCGATATTGCTATGGCCGAGCATGCTCTGAACCGAACGGATATCTGCACCGTTCATGAGTAGGTCGGTGGCAAAGCTATGCCTGAGGGTATGTGGGGATACCTGCTTGGTTATCCCGGCCAGTTTTGCGTAGTGAGCCACGAGTCTCTGGACAGAGCGGGGCGTGAGACGAAAGCTTTCGCCAGCTTCATCGCCGGTTTTTGCGCCACTGTATCGGATAAATAATGGTCTTGCCGCGTCGAGACGGGTTTCGAGATAGGCGGCCAGGCACTGTGTTGCCTCCGGGCTGATAAAGACGGGTCGGTCTTTTTGACCCTTTCCGCGAACCATAAACTCTCCTCGTTGCAGGTTGATATGGTCGCGGTTGAGGTTGCAGAGCTCGCTGACACGGAGTCCACTGGAGTAGAGAAGCTCCAGGATAGCCTTATCGCGTAGATCCTGGGGCGTATTGCCGTCGACAATACCCATGATGCGTTCGGTCTCCTCTTGGGTGAGAAAACTGACTTGTTTGCGCTTTGTCTTCGGCAACTCAACTTTTTCGGGTGTCAGTGTTTTGATATCTCGCTTTGAGCAGTAACCGAGAAAGCTGCGTAGCGCGATCAGGTGATAGCTCTGGGTGAGGGGGCTGAGTGAATCGCCTTGCTCGTTTTCGTAGCGGTTGAGCCAGAGGCGCCATTTGCGAACGACTTCGCTCGTAACCTTTGAGACGTCGATATCACCGGCGTATTCGATCAGTCGCTGCAGGTAGAGGTGGTAGTTCTCGGCTGTTTTTTGTGATCGGCCGCGTTCAACCTCGACATGTTCGATAAAATCGATGATGAGATCAGAGAGATACATGCTCCCATGATAGCGCTTTTGCTAATATTTTGCGACGTGATTGACTAGGGTACAATAGGTGCAGCATGAGTATCATCGAAGCTATCATCCTCGGGATTATCCAGGGCCTGACAGAGTTTATTCCTATCTCCAGCTCGGGACACTTAGTCATCGCCCAAACCGTGATGAGCGGGGCGAGTAACCACCTCTTTCTCGAGTGGATTAACCTCGGCACCGTTCTCGCGTTAATCATCTTTTTTTGGCCGCGTATCTGGAATACGCTAACAGACATCTTTGTCAAAAAGGATTTCCGGCTAGCGCTCAACGTCGTTATCGCTATGCTACCGGCAGGACTTGCTGGCTTTTTTATGGCTGACCTTATAGAGTCGCATCCGTTTTTCGGTAGCCTCTGGACGGTCGTGGTGACACTGGCCGGCGTCGGTATATTGCTCATCCTGGTGGAACGGTTGCCGAAACTATCTGAGGTGAAAGCACTCGAGAGGCTGCCACGCTCCCGCGCGCTCACGATTGGTCTCGCCCAAGTTGCGGCGCTTATCCCTGGTACTTCACGTTCTGGAAGCACGATCATCGCTGGACGCTTGATGGGGCTAAGGGCGGCTGATGCCGCAGAGTTCAGCTTTTTGGTGTCGATCCCTATCATGCTTGGGGTTATCACAAAGCTGCTTATCAAAGAAGGTGACAGAGCGTATCTACTTGATAACTTCTGGCCTCTGATGACCGGTAACCTCGCAGCTCTGATCAGCGGGCTTGTGGCAATCGGTTTCTTGATGCGCTATCTCCAGACCCGATCACTTGCGTTGTTCGGGTATTATCGGCTCGGACTCGCGGCGGTACTCCTCGCGGTACTTCTGGTACAATAGCTGCGCTGTAGTATGTCCTTACTCGGCTATGCGAACAAGATTCGTATAGCGCTCGCTTCGTAGTACAATAAGGGGTGAATTTGAACACATAGAGGAGTCACATGGAACAAACTTTAGTCATTTTGAAGCCTGATACGATCCAACGTGGTCTCGTCGGTGAGATCATCACTCGTTTTGAGCGTGCCGGTCTCAAGATCATCGCCATGAAGATGATCGCGCCTGATGAGCTGCATTTTCACAAGCATTACGAGGGTATCAGTCACTTGATCAGCCGTTGGGGAGAGGACATCTTTAACGTCACACTGAGCCAGATGACTGAAACACCGGTTATCACCTTTGTGCTCGAGGGTGTCGAAGCGGTCGCACATGTTCGGAAAATGGTTGGTACAACTGATCCGAAGGACTCCGCACCTGGAACGATACGCGGGGACTTCACCCATGTAACCCGCGCGTACACGAACCCTCGCGGTGCGACACTGCCAAATATCCTTCACGCTTCGGGTAACACTGAGGAAGCGGTGCAGGAGATTGCGCTCTGGTTTGCCCACGACGAGGTCTACGCCGAGTACGAAACTGCTCACAGCCCGATCGTTCGCGGCCGTATACCAGAAAAGAAAGACAAAAAAGCCGAGTAATCGGCCTTTATGCCTCGGTAGTTCAACGGATAGAATAACTCCGTCCTAAGGAGCAGATGTTGGTTCGATTCCAGCCCGGGGTACCAGTACAAGAGCCGGCCTTTATGGCCGGTTTTTGCATCGATAGATTATCACTGGAAGAACAGGGGACAATAGTATATATACTTTACT
>CAMPIR010000003.1 GCA_946886435.1 uncultured Candidatus Saccharibacteria bacterium
GCATCAAAACTGTTGACCCTGATCACGACTACGGTCTCAGCCTCGCGCTCGGTGCTGCCGAGGCTCGTCCGATCGACATGACCAACGCCTACGCCGCGTTTGCCGATGGCGGACGTCAGCACGAAGTGGCGTTGATAGACCACATCGAGAACAAGTACGGTGAAACGATCTTTCGACATGATGCAAAAAGTAAGCGAGTCCAGTCTTCGGAAGCATCGTTTATCATCTCGGATATCTTGTCAGACAATACAGCCCGCGCTCCGACGTTCGGCAGCCGTCTGAACATCCCGGGACGTGATGTGGCCGTAAAGACAGGAAGCACCGATGATAACCGAGACGCCTGGACGATTGGCTTTACGCCGAGTCTCGCAGTCGGTGTCTGGGTGGGCAATAACGAAAACGAAGTCATGACCGCCGGTGGTTCATCGATGGCTGGACCGATCTGGAGTAAATCGATGCAGGCATTCCTGGCCGATACACCGAAGGAGGAATTCTCACAACCGAGTAGCGTCAAGAAAGCGCTTGCCTGTACGGCATCTGGAGGCTCGTACGAAGAGTTCTTTATCAACGGCACGGTTCCAGATAAGAACTGCAAATCTACAGCTCCACCTCCACAGCAGCAAGAAGAGGAAGATCGAGCAAAGAAAGATACCGATGGTGATGGCGTGATTGATTCCGAAGACAAGTGTCCGACTGTTGCCGGCGTGGCGGCTGAGGATGGATGTGAGGTGCCAGAAGAGGATCCAGAAACTGTCGATACCGATGGTGATGGCGTGATTGATTCCAAAGACAAATGTCCGTCAACGCCGGCAGGAGCTGAGGTGGACGGACAAGGTTGTGAAAAAGATGATACCGAAGACCTAGATACCGACGGTGACGGCTATCCGGACTCGATCGACCAGTGCGATAATCTAGCGGCTGGACCGACTCCTAGCAGTACGAAGCCTGGCTGTCCTGCTCAGTCTTCTCCGCAGCCACAGGGCACACTGGTTCCAGTTCGTCGTTATGCCTAGACCCACAGCTATCGACAGCTTGCTGGAGCGTTACCCCGTCATATCCGATCAGGTGGATAAAGGCGAACTTCGGATTATCCTCAGTGAGCTACACAGTCGTCTCGCTATCACGCCTCACGATGCATCGGTCGTTGAGCTTGGCTGTTATATCGGAACGACATCGCTGTTCATCCGCCGATTGCTCGACATACAAGCACAGCAGGTGGCTTTTCATGTCTATGATTCTTTCGTAGGCCTGCCCGAGAAAACAACCAAAGATCTCAGTCCGGCCGGTGAACAGTTTCGTGCCGGTGAGCTAGCGGTGAGCAGAAAAGTTTTTGAGCTGCAGTTCAAAAAAGCAAATCTCAGGCTGCCAGTTATACATAAAGGGTGGTTTAGTGAGATCGCTGCGGCCGATGTACCTGATGGTATCTGTTTCGCGTACCTCGATGGGGATTACTATGAGTCGATCAGAGATAGCCTATGCGCTATCGAAACAAATCTACTGCCGGACGCCACGATCGTCGTCGATGATTATGCAAATGAAGCGCTTCCAGGCGCCAGACGAGCCGTTGATGAATGGCTACGCGGTAGAGCTGCCTCGCTCCGGGTCGAGTCATCGCTTGCTATTATTCACCTACAAAACACTTGACATACATTTCATACTTTCCATACAATAGTGGGTAATGTACGATAAAAAACTATATGGAACCGCAACCGTCGGTACTAAGGGCCAAGTCGTTATTCCGGCTGATGCTCGTGAAGATCTCTGTATTGAGTCAGGCGATCGGCTGTATGTTGTTGGTTCGATCGAACGAAAGTGGATCGGCTTCATCAAAGAAGAACAACTTCGTGAGATAGTTGACCATATAACGGACAACGCCGAGAGCTACAAGCGC
The DNA here is from genome assembly GCA_946886435.1 of uncultured Candidatus Saccharibacteria bacterium. Next base: position 1,892 of record CAMPIR010000003.1, read on the forward strand.
CTGCTGGACGAACAGGCATAGCCCCATGAATCATCATATGCCGCTTCGAAACAAATTGATCATCATGCTCTCGGTCATGGCGTCGCTGTTCCTTGTGGCGCTCGATCAGACTATCATCGCGACTGCACTCGGCAGGATCGTCGAGGATTTTAATTCGTTTAGCAGCCTGAGCTGGATTGTTACGTCCTACTTGCTGACGACGACGGTTACGGTGCCGATCGCCGGTAAGTTCTCTGACCTGTTTGGTCGGCGTACTATGTTGCTGATCGGAGTCGCGATCTTTGGTGCGAGTTCACTCATGAGCGGGTTGGCAGGTGATATCAACCAGCTCGTTTTATGGCGCGCCGTGCAGGGTATCGGTGGTGGAATTATCACTGCGAACGCCTTTACGATCGTCGGAGACCTGTTTGCCGCTCGCGAACGCGGACGGTGGCAAGGGCTGATTGGGGCCGTGTTTGGCCTCAGTTCGGTTATCGGACCGCTGCTCGGTGGTTGGTTAACCGATGGCCAGTCGATACTCGGACTGGCAACCGACTGGCGCTGGACGTTTTACATAAATGTACCGGTCGCCATCGCTGCATTTGCTCTCATCGCGATATTTTGTCCACCGCTCCGTCACGCAAAGCGCCCGCGTATCGACTATATAGGCGCTGGCCTACTGACCGCTGCACTGGCGACTATCGTTCTGGCTGTCGATAATACCGAGTCGATATTTGGCGATGTGATGAATACGCTTAACCTCTCGCTTGGCGGCCTTCGACTCATCATGGGCGTGAGTGTTGCGGCGTTGATTGCCGGGTTTATCTGGGTAGAACGACGCGCCGATGAGCCCGTCTTGCCGCTATGGTTTTTCCGTAATCGAACCTTCTCGCTCACGATGGTGATTGCTATGCTGTTCGGCGTTGGTTTTATGGGATCTATCCTCTACTTGACGCAGTTTAACCAGCAGGTTTTCGGTGCCAATGCGACCGAGTCAGGGCTCATGCTGATCCCAATGGTAGCCGGGATAATGACGTCGAGCATCGGTGGCGGACAGATTATCTCGCGCACCGGAAAATATAAACGGTTCATGGAATTCGGTATTATCCTTGCGACGGTCATGGTGGGGCTGCTTACGACACTGACACCTGAGTCGAGCTATATCTACGAAGCGGTCATCATTACATTGCTTGGGTTTGGCCTCGGGTTTGTGATGCCGATAATGAACATCGCGGTCCAAAACGAGTTCGAACAAAAGGAGCTGGGCGTTGCGACGAGCTCCATCCAGACCTTTCGCGGTCTCGGCTCGACGGTTGGTATCGCAGTATTCGGTGCCATGCTAACCAGTGGCATAACAACGAACCTGACGGATATTCAGACCGATCCCTACGTTAGGCAGCTCGCCTCATCGTCAGCAGTAAAGCAGATTGGTGATCTGAGTGATCCGAACACGCTGCTGACTATCAACTCTCCGGATATAAAACAGAGAATAACTGACAGTACTGAGTCGGCATTAGGGGCCACACCTGCCCCAAACCGGGAGAAAGTTCTTCAGCAGTTCCAGCACAACCAAGCCGAGTACTCTAGTAAAGTCGTCCATGCGTTCAGTGATTCACTCCGACATATCTTCCTCGTCTCCGCGGGATTGATGCTGCTCGCCGGTGTACTGGTCTTTTTCATCGAAGAGCGAGAACTCAAGCGTGCCTCACCTGACGCGACTCCCGGTGAGATGTAACGATACCTATAGTGTGTTTTTTACGCTTGCCGACACCACGACGGCGGAGTACAATCGATAGTATTAACAAACAAACCCAGAGACGTACGCGGAATCATGTGCAAATCATGAGCTGTGCCGCAACGGTAAATTGAGCAATCTATGAGGGTAGTTGCTGAATAAGTCCGATACGCGTACGACTCCAACAGGGCTTCCCGAGCAGGAGATACTTCAACTAGTCGTTCTAGCGGTGTTTTCATATTTGGAAGCACCGTTTTTATATGCCACATACTATCGAGACAATCAGAGCGAGGGATTACGAACGGTTTGAGGCAAACCGTCGCTTCGAAGAGATGACCGATATCGCCGAACGTCTCGGCTACCCGATCGACACGACGATTGAGTATGAGATGAAGCACGGCGCCGCTCACTGTAGAACCGATAACATTGACCGTCCGTTCCATAATCAGACGCTACAGGCGCTGCTACGCGGCGAAGCGACATTTATCGGTGACGAGGCGTTCGAGGTCGAGCGGCTACGTCTCGAGCATGAAGAGGCATTGCTGGTAGATGCGTTTGGTCGTGGTGAGCTAGACGGTAACGTGCTCATCAAGTTCTCGAAGGTTCCGGACGCGGTCGCGGAGGGACGGACCGGCATCAAAGGATATCGCCGTGACCTGCTCCGTTCGTTTGTGCGTGTTTACCAGCGCAGCCCAGGCGGTGTTGAGTGCCGTTTATTCACCCTCGATCATAGTAGCCCGGCAGGCCTCCGGGTTGTCGGAGAGTTGCTCGATATGGATCTCATGGAACCCTCTGAGCAGGTGCTTGCGGCTCATGCCCTCGTGAACGTAACCGCGCCAGCAGAGTTCGTAGGTCAGCTCGTGGAGCGAGCGAAACTGGTTTATGATGTAGCGCGTGAGGTGGAGACCGGTGAGCGTAGTCATGCCGGGTCGCGGTTTGTCGACAGGCAGAATGCCATGGCTGAGATCATGAGACAACCTCGGCTAGTCGATCAACATATGCAGGCAATCGCTGACATCATGAGCCTAGGCCGTGGTGAAGCAGCACTTGAGAGGGAGCGTCGAAATACCGCTGCGGCCATAAAACTTGTCTCAGAGGGTGCCGACATCACCACAAGCGCTGATAGCAGCGTCGCCGACGAAGTTGCGAGCGGCAACTATGGTCGCGAATGTGCGACGGGCAGTGCTGCTATGAATGGTATGAACCAGACCCAGGCTATGAACATGGAAAATATATGGACCAAAGGCGAATGCCAGGTTTGTTTTGCGAAAACGATGGTTGGCTCGTGCCGGGTTTGCGCCACCTGTGCACATGCCGACGACCTGGGCGTTGACCTCCTAAAGTTGCGCGAGAAAAATCTGCGCAGCCTGGAGCACCAACGAGCATTTGCTCGAACAAGTTTCGGCGAAGCTGTGCCAGCGCCGCGCCAACGCCGCGCCGTTCGTCACAGGCAGCCGGATGAGAAGGTTCGGTCGCGCCAGCGTATCGTGATCGGTGGGGCGGTTACCGAACTATACGATGCTAAGACAGGCGAAATTATACGCGAGGCTTAGTGCTTCAGCGCGCTCTTGCCGAGCGATACTACATGCTGTTTTCGGTAGGACTCGAATGCTTTGTGGTTAAAGCCATGTTTCTTTATAAAGCTACCGATATGTTCGCTACCGAGGAAGTGTGGCAACATCACATAGGTTGCGCCGTGCCGGTAGAGGTCGGCCGCTTGGTCGTAGCTGTTTGCGTGGCAGATAAAAACCGCTTCGGGATTATGGTAGCGCAGGTAGCCGAGCAGGGAGCGGTTGACGCCCATGTCCGATACGGTACTGACGACTAGCTCCGCCTTGTTGGCGCTGATTTCATGGAGTAGTTCTTCGTCGGTCGCGTCGCCGTAGGTATTGCGAACGCCCTGGCGGTCGAGGTGCTCGATGACTTCCGGATCGTAGTCGACGACCAGGTAGCGCTGCTTCATGTCGCGGAAGGCTCGCACAAACTCATGGCCACCGTGATGATAGCCGAACAGGATGATTGGGTACGACTGGCGTTTTCGATCCTTTTCTTTGATGTTCTTTCGTTCAAATACATGCAGCCACGATTCGAACAGACGGTACAGTTCGTCGCTGTATTTCATGAGGTAGGTACTGATACTGATCGTTATCAGGGCGACAAGCGTTATTACGGCGGTGAGTTCTGGCCTGACGAGGCCGACACTTGCGGCATAGATAACCACGATAATCGAGAACTCACTGATCTGTGATAGGTTTATGGCGGCCTTGAAACTGGTGAGCTTAGTATAGCCGAGCATGCCGAGCGTGATCATAACAAATAACGGCTTACCGAGCATCACAATGGCCGATAGGATGAGCGCCGCGACGATACTCTGCTCAAACGCAGTGATGCTCAGGCTCTCTCCCAGAACAACAAAGAACAAGACGATGAAGAAATCGCGCAGTGGTTTAAGTCGGGAGGCCATTTCGGTTGCATAGGGGAGTGACGCCAGGCTGACGCCGGCAAATAATGCCCCGACTTCGTGGCTAAAACCGACGATATCGAACAGCGTCGCGACACCAAAGCCCCAAGCTATAGTAAACATGAACAATAACTCCTGCGAACCGGCCAGGAACTTCATGAAAAACGGCATCAACCGGTAAAAAACATAGAGGCCGAGACCGAGGCCAAGACCTTTTGCGATCAGCAGCGCAAAATCAAATACTCCGAGTGCGCCAGCAGTTCCAGCTGCCGCGATGAACAGCAGAGCAAACGTCGCGACGACATCGTCGACCAGGATGACTCCCAGTGCGATCTGGCCGTGCAGGCGAGAGAGCTCGCGTTTGTCGGAGAGTACTTTTAAGATGATGATGGTACTGCTGAAGAAGAGGGCAAGGCCGATGACCAGTGCCTCCGCGGTGTTATATCCAAGTAGGTAGCTGGCGGTAGTGCCTAGACCCCCGATAATCACTAGGATGGAGGCCGCAGTCGTTAGAGAGACCTTACCGAGACTTTTGATAACTCCGATGTTGAGCCCCAAACCGATAATGAACAACAGTAAAGTGATACCGATCTCGCTATAGGCCTCAAAAACCGACTTGTCATGGATAAGGTTAAAGACGCTTGGTCCGACGAGGATTCCTGTCAGGATATAGCCGATAATGAGAGGCTGGCGAAGCAGTCTCATAAGCACAGAGATAGCGCCACCGATGACGATGATGACACTTAGTTGGGTAAATATCGAACTATGATCCATGCTAGTTTTGTCTAGGTGCTCCCACTGCTAATTTCTTCATACTACTGTAACAGGTACGACAAGAGCCAACCAGAAATCGTGCCAACGCCGATGATGGCGAGACCGATCCAGGCGAGCTCGAACCCGTCGCGTACGGCGTGTCTGCCGAGTAGCTTGCCCCGGTAAGCGCCTGCAAAGAAAAGGATAAGCACAGTTATGAGGCCGGTTAGGACGATGGCGGTCAAAGAGTCTCTGATTAGCAGTAGTGGAACGACGGCAATGAGCGAGACGAGTGCGTAGGTAATAAACTCAATCAATGCAGGTATGAAATATGCGTGCAACTTGTGTCGCTTTTCGTGGCCATCCAACTCGTCGAGGTAATGCTCGCTAGTATAGCGAACCGCACAGGCATTAAAGGCGTTAACGACCAGTCCGACGACACCCGTCACGATCAGCAGGTCGTGTGATATGTTTTGAAAATACAAACCGGCGACGATACCGACGAATATTGCGAACCCGCCTTCGATGCCTTCGAGAACTGAGAGAAAATTGTCTGCGCCGAGCGGAATGCGGCGCTTAGTGTGTGGCATCATTTGTTCCCTGGTATATACTGCTTATAGTTATGATTACCTATTATTATAAAAACATTCGCTCAAAAAAACTATCTGTTTTAGATGAGTACAAGTCGGGCGCCTGGGTTTGTGTTGAAAAACCGACTGAGGATGAGATTGAAGGGCTTATAAAGCGCTTCAATCTTGACGCTGGGCACCTCGAGGACGCTATGGACGCCGATGAGATGCCTCGTCTCGAGCGTGAAGGCGATCTGACCTACATTTTCGTCCGGTATGCCTATACCAACGATGACCTCGAGCTCACGACGTCACCACTGCTATTTGTCGTTGGGCCAGATCTGATGATCACGGTTGCGCTCAACGGCCTACCTCGCTTGCAACGGTTTACCTCTGGAAAGATCGAGTTCTCGACGACACAGCGGACAAAACTGGTTCTGCAGATCCTGGATCAGATCGTTGACCAGTATGAGGTTTTCATCAACAATATCTCTCGCCAAATCAAGCTGATCCGCACTCGGTTACGCTCGCATGACGTGGCCAACCAGGATTTTATCGATTTCGTGCTGATCGAGGATGAACTGAACGAGTTCTTAAGCGCCATGTTGCCGACAACCGCTATACTGCGCCGCCTGATGTTGGGCCGTCATATACCGTTGTTCGAGGAAGACCAAGAGCTAGTCGAAGACTTGCTGCTTAACAACGAACAGTCGATCGAAGGCGCTCGGAGTAACGTCAAGAGTATCATCAACATCCGTGAAGCTTATTCGACGATTGCGAGCAACAACTTGAACCGTTCGATGAAGATTCTGACCGCCGCGACGGTAATCATCGCGTTACCAAATGTTCTCTACGGTATGTTTGGCATGAATGTCGACCTACCGTTCCAGAAAGAGCCGTGGGCTTACGGCTTAATCGTCACGCTAACAGTAGTGCTAACGATCGCTATCTTTATGGTCGGTCGCGCAAAACGCGTCTTTTAGCTTATGCTTTACAGACTATAGTGTTGACATAAGCACTATGATTTGATAAACTTTTTGTTGTGTCTCGCGCCAGCGAGCTGGTGCCTATCGGTCGAACTGGTGCGCGTTTAACTGACACAGATCCTAAGCAAGGAGCAACTATGCCGATAACGATCCGCAAAGCGCCATCCCGCGCAACGCGAGTTGAGGTAGAAGTGCTACCAGCTCAGTGGCAAGAATACATTGCCCACTAAGTTAGCCAGAAAAAAGCCCCCGGTCTACCCTCCGAGGGCTTTTACTTATTGTGGCGGATTTTTATCCGCTACTCTGAGGCTTCTGTCTGTTTGGTGGTGTCGGCCTTTGCTGGGGACTCGATACCGAGTTCTTTGAGCTTGGCGTCGATCTTGGCTCGTAGGAGCGCACCATTGTTTTGGATGACGTCAGTAACTTCTTTGTCGGACAGGCGTTCATCTCCGAGATAAAAGGTCGGTGTAGAGCTGACGCCCAGTTTGTTGCCGAGTGAGCGGTCTCGGTTGATCTTTGTTGATACACGTGGATCGCTCAGGTCAGTTTTGAACGTATCTGTATCTATTCCGAGGCTCCCCGCATAACCGATAAAAGTATCGGTGCGCTTTGAGAGTTCGATCCCACTCCATACGTTCTGGTTTTCGAACAGCATATCATGCATCTCCCAGTATTTGCCTTGCAGTCCCGCTGCTTCGGCTGCAGTAGCCGCGGCAAGGGCGTTAGGGTGGATGTTGGTTAGTGGAAAGTTCCTAAAGACAAAAGCGATCTGATTTTTATAGTCTTCTTTTATCGACTTTACCCCTGCGTAGGCACCACCACAGCCGGGACACTGAAAGTCGCCGTATTCGAACAGAACAATTTTAGAATCTTTGTTTCCGTAAACCTGATCACCGATAGCAGTATCAGTTCCTGAAATGACCTTAGAAGCATCGATCGAGTCGACGTTTACGTTATCTCGTTTCGAGAGCGCAACCAGGGCGCCGAGCGTGACAAGACATATGACGACAAAAATTATCCAACGGGTACGAGTCATGTAGGGTTCCTCATTTTCTTACTTAGTATATTTAAGTATAGCCTATGCGTGGGTACTCGCGGTAAACTAGACATGATGCAACTATCGATTTGGATTTTATTTTGCGCTGGCCTAGTCTGGCTGGTCGTTTTTCTGTTGCATAGTATTAGGCTTGAGAGTTCCTCGCTCAGTGCATTTGAGCTGAAGCGTCGGAGCGACGAGGGCGACGGCGATGCCCAGAAGGCGACCGAGCGTGAGCAAGCTTTGCCGCGACTGATGACGCTACGTCGACTCACCGAGACGATCCTGCTCGTTGTGGCTATCGTACTGACTGTTTTGGCGCTCGGATGGTTTGTCGGGACGCTGGTGGCGAGTGCCCTCGTGCTTGGTCTCGGTAGGGTGTCACGGATTGCTTTCGTTTCTTCATCGGCGACGAGACTATACGGTTCGTACGAATCACGCCTGATGGCACTCGCTGCTACTTGGTCGTGGCTGGATTGGTTCAGTGACGCAGTTGGTCCTGAGCGCGACACGAGTGCTGCTTCGAAAGAAGAGCTACAGCATATCATCGAACGTTCCGCTGGCGTACTGAGCCGCGACGTGTTTCAACGCCTGCAGGCATCGATAACGCTCGATAATCACACAGTGCAGGATGTTATGACACCGGCTTCTGTTGTCGAGACGGCAGACATCAAAGATACATTGGGTCCGCTGGTGCTCGATGGGCTGCACAAAACCGGCCACAGCCGCTTTCCGGTCGCAAATGGCGACATCCACCACATCGAGGGGATTCTCTATCTCCATGATATTATCAATCTAAAGAGTGCCAAGAAATCGGTACGCGAGGCGATGGACCCACGGGTTCACTACATCCACGAGGAGCAATCTCTCGAACACGCGCTGCACGGATTTTTACGCACCCATCGACACCTGTTCGTCGTCGTGAACGATTATCGCGAAACGGTCGGTGTCGTGACGCTCGAGGATGTGCTCGAAGCACTACTCGGCAAAAAGATCGTTGATGAATTTGACCAGTTTGACGACCTCCGAGTCGTCGCGGCGAGCAATCCTCGCAAAAACAACCTCCCGAAAGGAAAGACTGATATATGAGAACCTTGACCACCCACACCATCGAAGCCATTGGCCAAACAGTTACTGTTCAGGGCTGGGTACAAACTCGCCGTGATCACGGTGGCCTTATATTTATCGACATTCGTGACCACACGGGCATCGTTCAGCTAGTCATTAACCCGGAGCACGCCGAAGCTTTTGCGGTAGCGGAACAACTACGCGATGAGTTTGTTATCTCCGCAGCGGGCGTCGTCAAAGAGCGCGAGGAAGGCCTCAAAAACGACAAGATCCCGACCGGCTCCGTTGAGATCGTCGTCAGCTCACTCGATATCCTCAACCGAGCCGAGGCGTTGCCGATCCAGCCGTTCGCCGAAGCGCAGGCTGGGGAAGAGCTGCGCCTAAAATACCGCTATCTCGATCTTCGTCGACCAAAGATGCAGCATATCTTACGGCGCCGCGCAGAGATGTTCAGTACGATCCGCAGCTATATGGAAGGCAATGATTTTACAGAAGTTACGACACCGATTCTGGCGAACTCCAGTCCTGAAGGCGCGCGCGACTTTTTGATTCCAAGTCGTCTCCAAGAGGGCAAGTTCTATGCGTTGCCGCAAGCGCCGCAACAGTTCAAGCAGCTCCTGATGGTCGGCGGCGTGTCACGCTACTACCAGCTGGCCGCCTGTTTCCGCGACGAAGACCCGCGGGCAGACCGACTCTACGGTGAGTTTTATCAGCTCGATACTGAGATGAGCTTCGTTGATGACGGCGAAACAGTTCGTCAGATGTTTGACCCGTTGATCAAAAAACTTTCGAGTGAATTTGCCGGCAAAAGGCTGCTCAGTGATGAGATCCCACGCATTGCCTATGCTGAGGCGATGGAAAAATACGGTTCAGACAAACCCGACCTGCGTTTTGGCATGGAGTTGGTTGAGCTCACGGATACTTTTGCGTCAACCGAGTTCGGTGTTTTCAAAAACGCCGAAGCTATCAAAGCGATTCGCGTACCGGACGGAGCGAACCTGAGCCGCAAGCAGATCGATAATTTCACGGAGATCGCAAAGAGCGAAGGTGCCGGTGGCCTGGCGTACATCGTCTATGAGAACGGCGAAGCGCGCTCGCCGATCGCCAAGTTCCTCACCGAGGGTGAACTCGCAGCAGTGCGAGAGCGAACCGGCGCTGTTGACGGTGATGCTGTCTTTTTCGGCGCTGGCAAACGAGCTACTGTAAACAAGGTTCTCGGGCGTCTGCGATCTGAGTTTGCTGATCATTTCAGCCTCAAAGACCCTAACGTTATCGCGCTGTGTTGGATCGTTGATTTTCCGTTTTATGAATGGGACGACACGAAGAAAAAAGTTGATTTTGGGCACAACCCGTTCAGTATGCCACGCGGTGGTGTTACAGCACTCGACGCGGCGACCGACGAGGAAAAACTTGCTATCGTCGCCGATCAGTACGATATGGTGATGAACGGCTATGAGATCTGCTCTGGCGGTGTTCGCAACCATAACCCCGAGGTGCTTTACAGAGTCTTCGGCCTACTTGGCTACGACCAAGCATATGTAGATGACAAGTTCGGCGCGATGATCAACGCATTTAAATACGGTGCACCACCGCACGCTGGGTGCGCCTTCGGTATCGATCGCATGTTCATGGAACTGATGGGCGAGAGTAATATTCGCGAGATTGTCGCATTCCCAAAGAACGGCTCCGGTGTTGATGTCATGATGAACTCTCCCTCAACCGTCGATCCCGCTCAGCTCAAAGACCTCGGCCTCTAGCTCATAGGCGCTCGTAGCGCGCACCGATTTCATCCGCGACACGACCAAACATCGTATCAACGAGTTCTTTGCCTACGTCAGACAAGATGGCGTCATGAGTTGGGAAAACGCGACTTGGCTTAACGACGCGGAGGAACTCGGCTGCTTCGGAAAACTTCATCCATGGTGCGCTAACAGGTAGCGCGAGCAGATCAACCGCACCATATGGGAGTGCAAACGAATCGCCTGGATAATACAGTTTTTCATCGATCATGACGCCCAAGTTTTCGATCACGGGCAGTGAACTGTCAATCAGGGCATGTTGACCGCCATAAAAAGTCAGTGCAAAATCCCCTATGTGTACAGTTTCGTTAACCGAAACTGTTTGCGTGGAGAAATCGCTGAGCTGAGTAGCGACGGATGCAGAGGTATAGATAACCGCTTCTGGGTTCGTTTTGACGATGTCCGCAAGTGTTTTGGTATCACAGTGATCAGGGTGCTCGTGGGTTATGACGATCGCATCCACGTTCTTCGGTGCTACGAAGTCATCACTCCATACACCCGGGTCAACGACAATGCTTCGATCATCTTTTGTGACGACAAAACAAGCGTGTTTGTACTTGGTTATCTGGGTTATATCCATACCTACTAGTATACGCCCCCGCTGATGTGAGATATAACACATCACTGGCTTTGATGTCCGCCTATACTCGTTACTGTAACGTCTAGCGAGAGGAGTAAAGCGCATGAAGAAGCAGTCTCAGCACGCCATGCAAGACCCGACGACTCAGTATCCGGTGATGGACATACCCGAACAACAGCAGTCGGAGCCTGGCCTCGATGTCGAGTTGCAGCCCCGGGCAGACCATGGCCAAGACAGTTATGTTGGCAGCGACCGACTACACGGAAGAAAGGCTTTGATTACAGGAGGCGACTCTGGTATTGGCCGAGCGGTTGCGATCGCGTTTGCTCGTGAGGGCGCTGATGTTGCCATTACCCATCTAGCCTCTGAGCAACCAGACGCGGAAGATGTGATCCGCCAGATCGAGGCTGCTGGACGCAAAGCGATCGCTCTTCCGGGCGACCTCTCAAATGAATCTTTTTGCGAAAAGTTAGCAGATCGGGCCGCGCAGGAACTTGGTGGTTTAGATATCCTGGTTAACAACGCTGGAAAGCAAGTCTACGTCGATGACATCATGGAGCTTACGACCGAGCAGCTCGAGGCAACCTTTCGGATAAATGTTTTTGCGATGTTTTGGCTGACAAAGGCCGCTCTCAAGTATCTACCAAAAGGCGCCACGATCATCAACACAACTTCGATTCAAGCCTACCAGCCATCGGGCGGCTTGCTCGACTACGCGGCGACCAAGGCGGCGATCGCGAACTTTACTCATGGGCTCGCTCAGCAGCTATCACCCAAGGGTATCCGCGTTAACGGTGTCGCACCGGGACCGGTTTGGACACCGCTGCAACCAAGTCATGGCCAACCGATGGAGAAACTGACACAGTTCGGTCAAAACACACCGCTCGGACGCGCCGGTCAACCGGCAGAGCTGGCGCCAACCTACGTTTTTCTGGCTAGCCAAGAGTCGAGCTATATCACCGGTGAGATCATCGGGGTTACCGGTGGCAACCACCTACCATAACGAAGAGATAACGGAGGACAGTATCATGCCATACAACAACCTATCCGAACTACCCGAGAGCGTACAGGGCGTCCTACCTGAGCATGCCCAGGAGATATACAAGGAGGCGTTTAACAGTGCTTATGAACAGTACAAGAACCCCGAAGAACGACGCGACGATGCTGATCGCGAAGAGGTGGCACACCGGGTTGCGTGGTCGGCCGTAAAAAAGGTTTACGAAAAGGGCGACGACGAGCGATGGCACCGGAAATAGCCCGAAACGTTGAGGGTGTATTTCCGGTATTTCTAGGCGAAGACGCGACAAACGTAGCGCAAAAACTACTCGGTTGTTATTTGATCCGTTCGTTTGGCAGCCAGTCGATCCGCGCTCGTATCGTTGAGACTGAGAGTTATGACGAGACTGATGCTGCCAGCCATAGCTATAACGGCCGGACCTCGCGGACCGACGTCATGTTCGGAGACAGTGGACACCTCTACGTTTATTTCACCTACGGCATGCACTACTGCTGTAACGTTGTGACTGGTACGCCGGGTGAGGGCTCCGCCGTGCTGATCCGGGCGGTTGAACCACTTGACGGCCATGATGCGCTGGTGGCTCGACGTGGCAAGGACGGCGTCGAGGTGACCAATGGCCCGGCAAAGCTATGCCAGGCGCTCGAGATTGATCGTGAACTCAACGGCCACAACTTGCAGTTTTCCCCGCTTCAGTTGGCAACAGGGCCACCGCTTGACCCGGATACGATCATCACGACGCCGAGGATCGGTATCAGCCGAGAACGAGAGGCGATGCGCCGGTTTTATATCCGAGGCAACCCGTACGTCTCACGGACCGAATAACTAACTCAAGGAGAACAACCGCTATGGCCAAACGACAGAAAGAAGACATATTTACCCGCTTTACTACCAAAACCTCAGAGGTACTTGGGCGCGCTTGGATATTTGCATTGGCCCTGGTGCTGATCGTCATCTGGGGCGCGACAGGACCACTCACGGACTATTCTGATACCTGGCAGCTCATCATAAACACCAGTACGACCATCATCACGTTCCTCATGGTATTTATCATCCAGAATACTCAAAACCGTGACAATCTTGCGCTCAATATCAAGCTCGATAAACTGCTCGAAACCCAAGGCATCGATGATCCAGACGTGATCGTCGCTGAAAAGAAGAGTGATAAAAAACTCGAGAAGGCGCAGCGCAGGGAGCAGAAGAAAGCCAGCAACGGATCATCAAAGAAAAAGAAGTAGCAGCCACTGATCACCCGTTACGGGATACCGAGGCAAAGTTTTAGTTTTCGCTAAAGTTCGAGACCACTAGCGGGATGCTTATGCTTGCGTATTTAATCTGCGACATCTAATGTATTTCTACTGATGAATGAAACTTTCAAAGAACTCGTAGGCATTGGCGTTACTTTCGCCAGGTACGGTCTTGCAGAAAGAACAGCAAAACATGTAAGAGAAGATAAGCCGATATTCATGGATATGCTAGGTGTAATTTCTGCAGATCTTATGGATGGGGTCATATTACGAAAGTTCGAAATGGATACCCCGACACGTCGTTTAGCGGACGGAATTGTAGACTATCTATCGATTGCTCGAGTAGGTGCAGAAGTCGCAACAAAGCATCCTGAGACTCGTCCCTATTTAGGTGCGCTGGCTATAAGGAGCTTGTTAGTGGGAGGTCTTAATATTACGCATCAGGCTTTAACAGGTGAAATAACTAAGAGTTCTTCACGCCATAGGTTGACTACTTTATCTGCGGCGGCCTTTGCATTAACTGCGGTAAGAGGAAAAAATAACGAATCAAATCTTGCAGGAGCGGGTATGGTCGGAATAGCTATAATAAATACACCACCCTATCTCAAGGGTTTAGGGCGCACCAATTCTGATGGAATCCGGCACGTCTAATATGCAAAAGTTGCGAAGTACGTCCACTAGGGGGAGCTAATTGACTACACTTAAAGAATCTCGATCAGGAGATTCTTTTTCGTTTGTTATGATGAAAGTATGACGAATGCAATTTTGCTACACGGCCTGACTTCTGAAAAAGAATATTTCAATGAAGAATACCCTAGCTCAAGTAACTCTCATTGGCTTCCGTGGTTGCAGAAACGGCTTCTTATGGCAGGTATTAATACTGCAACCCCTGAAGTCCCAAAACCTTTTGAGATGAGCTGGAACAATTGGGTTAAAGAAATTGAACGTTTCGAAATAAATGAAAATACGATATTGGTAGGCCATAGTATGGGTGGCGGTTTTTGGATAAAGTACCTAACCGAGCGTCCTACGCTAAAGGTAAAAAAAGTGGTACTTGTAGCGCCTTGGTTAAACTTAGGCCATGAAGTGGATTCTGATTTCTTCAATTTTGAGCTTAAGAAGCAGATTCAAGACCAAGCTGGTGAATTCGTAATATATGCTTCAGATAACGACATGCAAGAAGTTCAACGTACTACAGATTTTCTCAAAAGTAATCTACTAAAAGCTAAGTATGTAGGGTTTCATGACTACGGCCACTTCTGCTATCGAGATTTAAAAACCGATGAGTTTCCTGAACTTCTTTCAGAAATAACTGCTTAGTAAAGTTGCGAAGCGCGTCCAGTGGCGGGGGCAAACATAAGCGTTTTGCGGAAGCAAAGTACTTATGTTTATTTATGGTCCTGCTTTAGCTTATACTTAATACACTTTGCTTTACCATAAACATAGACATCATAGAACTAAAAAAAGAAAAAAACTCACGCCAGTTGATAAGTTGATGTATTTTGTATCATTTGCTTATCCTTTTACTGCAATACCCCAGCTGTACAAAGTCTATATAACCCACGATGTAAGCAGCCTAGCTTTGAGCAGTTGGGTGTTATACGTTATTTTCGGATCAGTGTTCGTTGTCTACGCTTTTTCTAAAAGATTAAAACCGCTAATTATAGAGGGTTTACTATGGCTGCTAATCTATCTTTTGATGGTAATCGCGATTCTTATATTTGGTTGAGTAGTTGCGAAGTACGTCCACTAGGAGAATGCTTATGCTTGCTGGTCTAGTTGGGCGGTAGTATTCTGGCCCTACATCCAAATGGAAGAGGTGAGGGTAGTGGCAGCGAGTCGGGAACCGAAATCCCCTGAAGGAAAGAGGGCGATGCGCGCCCTTAACAACCCCAGCAGTGAGCCGACAGGCCACTTCTCGGGCCGGTGCTCAAACTGCGGATCGAATGATCTATGGGACGACAACCTCGCCTACGGGTGCAACTCATGCGGTGCTTTTCTGGGCACCAACTAACGCCCTACGGCAACAGTGTCGAGCAGATCGCTCCACGTTGATAACGTAGGGCTTTCTGTTTGTGAATGGCTGCGAAGCGCGTCCACATGGTGGAGTAGAGTGTAGCCGTTTTGCTATCATGAAGTTATGACTTTAGAAGAACTGCAATCAAGTGCTGTCGAGATACGAGACAAATACGATGAGTTAAATAGGCAAAAACGGGGCATCACCTGGAACGAGCAACAGCTAATGGCTGGTTTCGTCGGTGATGTCGGTGACTTGTCAAAGATTATCATGGCAAAACATGGCCTACGCGACATGGACGATGTGGATCAAAAGCTAGCCCATGAATTGTCCGACTGCCTATGGTCGATCCTGGTTCTTGCGAGTAAATACGACATAGACCTGAGCGCAGAGTTTCAAAAAACCATGAGGGAACTCAGCGCTCGGATCGATACTGGGCTAGCAGCGTAGTCACGAAATGTATTGATGTGAGGGTGAACCGCAGCAAATACGACCGAAAATAATCAAACAATTCTGCAGTCTCGATACATATTTGCTCACGTATACAAAAACGTATAGATTCGCAATAAATTGACCGCTATAGGTAGTGTAACTACGCTACAGGTGGTGTATTTTCGAGTGATTTCCAGAGGTACCAGCTAGCAACGGATTCGTATGGTTTCCAGCCATTTTTGGCTGCGATCTGTTCGATATCCGCCGGTGACGGTAGCGTGTTGAGCGAGTAGAGACGCCCTACGGCGTTTTTGATGCCGAGGTCACCGACCGGCAAGACATTAAAACGCCCCATACAGAACATCAAAAACATATGGACGGTCCACTCACCGATCCCCTTCACTGCGGTGAGCTCCGTGATTATCTCGGCGTTGGTGAGCTGGTCGAGATGATCGAACCGAACCGAGCCGTCGAGCACCCGAGAAGCCAAGTCTTTGATGTAGCGGGTTTTTTGGCCGCTGAGCCCAACGGCGCGCAGTTCGCTGTCCTCGCGCGCGAGGATCACATCTGGTTCAGGAAACTGCTCAAAACTATCAACAAACCGCTTATAGATCGTCGCCGCGGCCTTGACGCTGAGTTGTTGTGAGATGATACTCTCAACTAACTCACGGTAGTAGTCGGTGTGTGGCCGAAACGTCGGTTGCGGATACCGGTGGATGAGCTCGGCTAAGCGCATATCGTTTTCTGCGATATGGGCGATGCCGACCTCTAGCTCTTCGTGCCACGTCATACATCCCATGGTAGCACTGTTATACTGGATGTATGAGTAACCAAGACGACCTCGCAGTAGAATGGTCAGACATCGAAGGCGAAGGACTGGTCCGGGTTTTTCCAGTCACGGCCTTTAAGACCGGTTTTGTGCTAACGGCGCATATCGGCTTGGCTGCGGAACAAACCGACTACTATCCGGAAATTTTGCTGACGTCAAAGAAAGTGATCGTTACGATCCCGCCACATGATGACGGGCTTGACCATCGGCTGGCGCATGCGATCGACGACGTACTGGACGATGCGGCTAAGCAGCAGTGAGGTAGGAGCATTTCGGGAGCAGGTCTGGGAGTATTATCGACAGGCCGGGCGGCGTATGCCATGGCGAGACGACCCGAGCCCATATAGAGTGCTGGTTAGTGAACTTATGTTACAGCAAACCCAAGTTTCTCGGGTAGTGCCAAAGTTTGAAACGTTTATGTACACGTGCGATAGTTTTGCATCGCTCGCCAACGTCCCGCTGTCGACAGTTCTCGAGCTGTGGTCCGGTCTCGGCTATAACCGCCGCGCCAAGTACCTGCACCAAACGGCTCGGATCGTTGTCCATGATTACGATGGTTTGTTGCCATCATCTCGCGACGAGCTGATCAAGCTCCCGGGCGTCGGTACGAATACCGCCGGGGCAATCCTGGCATATGCCTATAACCGGCCGGTCGTGTTCATCGAGACCAACATTCGTACCGTGTATTTTCATCATTTTTATGCTGATCACACCGACCAAGTATCCGATAAACAGCTCGAAACGCTCGTCGAGCAAACACTTGATCGCGACAATCCACGTGAGTGGTACTGGGCGCTGATGGACTACGGTGCGTTTCTAAAAAAGACCGTCGGTGGCCGACTCTCCAGCTCGTCGCACTACGTCAAGCAAACGCCGCTAAAAGGCTCTGCCCGAGAAATGAGAGGGCGTATCTTGCGGGCATTGATCACTGGAAAGCAGGACGAGCAGCTGCTCCGAGAGACTGTCCTATGGGATGAACGGTTTGAGCCAGCGCTCGCTGCGCTGAGTCGAGAGGGTTTGATCGAGAAAACTGGCGGTTATTTTCGTTTGACAGGAGACAGCGAAACGACATAATAGAGGGGATATGAAACGCTTTTCACTCCTTGTCGCCGTATTTTTGACGCTCCTCGCGTCACCTGGCGTACGCGCTGAAACTACTCAGCCTTTGACGGACCAGTATATCGCGGCGATTCGTGAAGGTTGTTCGAATGCCCTCCGCGGTATCTTGCAGGTGCAAAAGAGCGAGGCTGTGACTCGGGTGAACCGCGGTCGTGAATACGAGTCAACGCTCCGGCTGATGGTCGCGCTCAACACCCGTATCGTCGCGAACAAGCTCGATGTTCCGGCGCTGACGAGCGCATCTTCGCGGCTACAGGCAAAGTTCAGTGATTTCCAGCGACATTATCTCGACTATGCCGATAAGATGGACGCCACGCTCGCCGTAAACTGCAAAGAAGCACAAGTGACGTTCTATGATAATCTGAACGCTGCTCGTGAGGCGCGTGCCGTGGTAGCGAACGATGTCTCGCAGATGGCAACCATCATGGATGAGTACCAGGCAGGGCTCGATGCTTTTAAGGCGACCGTCTCGCAAGGTGGTGAATCATGAACCGGATGAGCTGGGATCGTATCGGCGTTGTCGTTGCGCGCCACCGTATTACGTACGGCATTATCGCGGCGCTGTTGATTGCCTCGCTGCTAACAATGGTGAGCATGGCGCTGTATGTTTCCAGCGGTGCGTCACGCCTTGATCTGAGTCGACCGGGCTACGAACAGCTCCGAAAAGAAATCCAACATGATACAACCGAAGAGCAATTTAGCTCGAGTGGCCCGATCAACGAAGCGGTTCTGAAGGACTTCCAAGCGCGCTACACAGCACATCGTGAGTCGATGAAAAAACTCGATAACTTTGGCAGCAATGCTCTCGAAGACGGTCAGCTCCAGATCCTTCCGAGCTCACCGTAGGCAGTAAGCGGTTTTATTTCTTCGTAGGATCTGGGAAACCAGGAACGTGCGCCAGCTCGATCTTGTGCTTGGCGAACGCCTTTAACAGCCTGCGACGCATCTCACCCGTAACACTCCACTGCTGTGATGGATTGGTTTTGCCGGTGATGGTAACTTCGAGCGCGACATCACTAAAGGTGCCGATGTTCAGGAAGTGCGGTGCCTCGAGGACTTTGTCTTTCCACTTTTCATCTTCGGATAGAGCGACGCCGACATCATCGATCACCTTGGCGAGCGCATCGATATCTGTGTCAGGATCGACGACAAGTGAAAAGTTTACCTTCGAAAACCCCATCGTTTTGTTGATGACATGAAGAACCTCGCCGTTTGGGAGGAAATGAACGTTGCCGCTGGCGTCGCGAATAACGGTCGAACGGATCGTGACGCGCTCGACGGTGCCGGCTGCGCCCTGGATGTCGACGATATCACCGACTCGGTACTGGTTCTCGATGATGATAAAGACGCCAGAGAGGAAGTCTTTGATGAGCGACTGGGCGCCAAAACCGATCGCGACACCGAGTAAGCCCGCGCTCGCAAAAAACGGTGTCAGGTCGATCTTTGGAAAGATCTGTTGAAAGATGATGCAGCTCGCAACGATGATGAGGATAACCTTCCAGACAACAGTGAACAGGCTGCCGAGTGTGTCGCGACGCTTTTTTACATCATCGGCAGACAGCGGGTTATACGGCGTGCTACGAACGAGATGGCGGACGATCTGGTCGATGACAAGGCCGCCAAAGTGTCGTCCAAGCCAGGCAAAGGCGAGTGTTGCGACGATGGCTACGCCGGGATCTGCCAGCCAGTTGCCGATTGTGTTCGATAAAGAAGCGTCCATGATGGTAGTATATCAGGTGATGTTCTCGCAACTAGCTAAAAACCATGAGCTTGTTCAGCTGCTAAAAAACGGTGGCGTTGCTGTTCTGCGCACCGATACGCTCTATGGCATCGTTGCCGGCGCAGATAATGAGGCTGCGGTTGAGCGAGTCTATAGGATAAAAGGCCGTGATCGAAATAAATCCTGCATCATCCTACTCGACAGTATGCGCTCTGCCTATGATCGGGGCGAAGAGTTGGCGGCCGACGAGCACCGCTATCACAGCGACGTACCAACTAGTTTTCTGATAAACGGAGAGGGAGCACCAGCCTGGTTATTACGGGAAAACGATAAGCTAGCGTACCGAATACCAAATGATAACGAACTTTGTCAGTTTTTGGCACAGACAGGTCCATTGATTGCACCGAGCGCCAACCCTCAAGGCCAGCCGCCTGCTCGCACGATAGACGAGGCAAGAGCTTATTTTGGCGATGCGGTCGATCTCTATATTGACAGCGGAGAAGTGCCCGCCGATACGCCCCCTTCCCGGCTACTGCGAATCCATGATGATGGGCAGGTGGAGCGTCTCCGATGATAGATCCCGACCAGTTCATCATCACGCGCAAGCGCAAAAAATATAAGTTCGCTAAGTTTGCTAACTCGCTGCTATGCTTTGAGTTTGATGAGTGGCAAAGCGTGCACACCGATGTGCTGGAGGTTGGTGCTGGCACCGGCTTGTTCAGCGTGGAGCTGGCATCTAGGTATCCTGATAAACAGTTCGTCGCTGTTGATGTTAAAGCCGATCGTCTACAGACCGGAGCCTACGAAGCTGAGGCCAGAGGGCTTACTAACGTGCGTTTTGTACGCGCAAGAGCTGACCAGCTCGGGGAGATGTTTGAACCTGGAACCGTTGACCAGCTATGGATAACATTTCCGGATCCATTTCCAAAAGCGCGCTCATCAGGTCGGCGAATGACGCACCCGACATATTTGTCCACGTATACAAAGTTGCTTCAGTCCAAGGGGTCGTTGTTCCTCAAGCACGATTCGCGTCAGTTCTTTCTCTGGTCACTTGAACAGCTGGTTGCCTGCGGATGGCATATCGCTGAGCTGAGTTTTGATTTGCATGATTCTGATCTGGCTGATGACTACAAGACTATGACGACGTATGAAACGCGTTGGCTTGAGGAAGGGCTAGAGACGAACTTTGTCAGGGCAACGAAAGTAGCCTAGAGTTTTTCCGCAGCAACCATCTGGCGCGCCCAGTCATCGATGCTGCCTGCGCCCATTACGAGCACGAGCTTGCTGGCGTCACGGTGCGTTTTGAGTTCACGCCACAGGGCATCGTTCAGCTCGGCGATATGGACAGAGTCTTTGTTGGTGAGATTGTCGACCAGTTCTTGTGGCTGCAGTATCTCTAGGCTTGGGTCTTCGCGACTTAGATACGTCGGCAGCCAATAAATCTCTTCGGCGAGCTCCATGCAGTCGGTATAGTCGTTTTTTATCTCGTGTTGGCGGATGTTTTGGTGCGGCTGATACACGAGGACGATCCGGTCACTGATTTCCCGCGCCATTTGGAGCGTGGCAGCGA
>CAMPIR010000004.1 GCA_946886435.1 uncultured Candidatus Saccharibacteria bacterium
TCTGTACTTTAACCACTGGACGAACGCCGGCTTCCTTAATCGCTTCGTCATCCGACTCGGCATGCTCACGAGCAAACAGCACACCGCGTACCATCGGCGACCCTATCTGCACTCGAAATTCATTATATTTACGCTACCTGGCGGTAAAAAAGTTGCCCTCACCGGCTCCCACAACTTCGTACATGCCGGCGTTCTCCTCGGTACACGCGAGATTGCCCTCGAAACCACAAACAAGACTATCATCAAGCAACTCGAAAAGTTTTTTTCGCAGCACGTGAAATAGCCCCTCATAGGTTAAAATAGGCCGTAAGATTATGCTGATTATCGGTCACCGCGGCTCACAGGGTACGAAGCCGGAAAATACTATACCGAGCCTTCGGGCTGCCATAGAAGCTGACGCCGATATGGTTGAGTTTGATGTTCGTTTAACCCAGGACCGTATCCCGATCCTATATCATAATGCTCATCTCTTCGGGACACGTAAACGCGAGCTAGCTTTCCTGCGCCGCTATACGCTAGCCGAGCTCGAAGAACAAACCATCGCCAGTGATTATCCGATCACAACGCTCGACAAAGCGCTCCAGGAATGTTTTGGTGCTATCTATCTCAACATCGAAATAAAAGAGGTACGGGCTGTCGAGCCAACACTAGAAGTAATCAGAAAACACGCCCCAAAACCAGCCGACTGGGATAGCATCCTTTTTAGCTCTTTCAAGCCTCTGGCTCTCCGTGCGATAAGACAGCGCGCGCCACACGCAGCACTTGCGATGCTACACTACCGTAACCCGCTCGGATTTCTTGGCTGGAACCGCTTATTGAACCTTTCGGCGGTCGGCTTTCATCGGCTGTACATCAGTACGATCGCACTAGAGATAGCAAGGCGCCTCGATCTCTTCACGTACGCCTACACCGTTAACCGTGCTTCGGCCGCGGAGAAACTTGCGGAGCGCGACATCGATGCCGTTGTTACCGACTACCCGGCTCGCCTACGTGAGCAACTGGAAAAAAGAGCTTAGAGCTTTCCCTCGAGATATTCGCGCATCTTGAGTGCGACCGTGGCACCCTCGCCGACAGCACTCGCAATCTGCATCGTAGCACCGCTACGGACATCACCGCTTGCAAAGATACCCCGAACCGTTGTCTGGAGATCGCTGTCGGTTTTTATGAGGCCAACCTCGTCCAGGACGACTTTTGTATCTTTCAAGAAACCGGTATTTGGCAAAAGTCCAACAAAGATAAATACACCATCAGTTTCGAACTTGACCTTCTCGCCGTTCTGAGTACCTATGACCGTATCGATATTCTCTCCATCGCTGGCAATTATTTCATCGGTGGATGTGTCTAGGTGAACAGTGATCTTACCTTCGTCAACGTACTTTTGTAGGTCACGCTGAAGTATTTCGCTTGCCTTGATGGTCGAGCGGACAAGCAGGTCGATATGGCTTGTGAAACGGGTCAGGAAAATAGCTTCTTGCACCGCGGAGTTTCCGCCGCCGACTACGACAAGCTTCTTGTCACGATAAAATGCGCCATCACACGTTGCGCAGTAGTGTACACCTTTGGCGTAAAACTCTTTTTCACCGGGTATGCCGAGCTTTTTGTAGTCACTACCAGTAGCAATTAACACCGCCTTTGCCTTAAGCTCTCCATCGGTCGTCGTAACGATTTTATGGTCACCGTTATCGATGATGCCCGTGACGTCACCGAAACGGATATCAGCACCGAAACGCTCAGCCTGGCCCTGCAGCTGATCGGCGAGCTTCATGCCCTCGATACCATCGGTAAATCCTGGGTAGTTATCAACCCAGTCGGTTATTGCAGCGAGGCCACCAATGACGCCTTTTTCCAGCAGTACGGTATCAACATCTTCTCGGGTCGTGTAGACGGCCGCGGCCAGCGCACTCGGCCCGGCACCAACCATAACAACATCATGAAGCTTCGTATCGGGTTCCATACAATTACGCTACCGCCGAGAGTAATGCTCCCGGATTCCAACCGATACTCGCAACCTGTTCGTCACCTGACTCATCAGTTACGGTCACAACCGGTACAGTACGGGCGCCGCTCTTAGCGATGATAGCAGCCTCGGCATCACGATCATCATCGATGTTGATAACATCATAAGACTTACCCTTCATATCGAGTAGTTTTTTCACCTGTGTGCAGTAGCTGCAGGTGGTGCGCGTATAGATCGTGATCTTTTTTGCCATAACCTTATCCCTTTTTCGTTGATTTTACCTTATAAACACATTATATAGCGCCTATGGTTTTATTCAAGACGCTATATGTTGTTTTTTCGTCGCTTTATTCGACCTTTTGAACTTCGACGATAAACGCAAGCGGGCCAGTCGGTCGACCGCTGCCATCGTCGACATCACCATAGGCCTTATCGGCTGGGATAGTAAGTTTGTAGACACCACCTGCTTTCGCACCCGTCAGCCCTTCGGTCCAACCTGCAATAACTTGGTCAAGGCCGAATGGAATCGGCGTTGCAGTACCACTCTTTTTTGAACTGTCAAAGATTTCACCATCGCTTGTCCAGCCGAAGTAGTTAGCCGTTACTGTTGAGGTTGGTGTTGCCGCGACTTCGCCATTTCCCTCTTTCAGAGTCTCCACCTTGAGCTCTGTAACGCTAGCTGCATCAAACGGTTCCGCACTGTAGCCATCAAGCGGCTCGGAGGTTTGTGCGGCTTGCTTGCGCAGTTCATCTAACTGTTTTTGGGTTTCCAGACTTTCTTGATTCTGGCTATCGTTTACGAGTACGGGCAAGAAAAATGCGCCGAGCGTACCCACTGTCATTACGATCGCAATAATCCAAATACCAACTCGTTGGCTTGTTTTTGTTGCCACTACTATCCTCCTAAATTTTCTAAAAAACTCTTTCTAGTATACATGTTATCTAACGTCGATCCGCAGAACTTCCTGCGGGACTTCGCCTGCGCTTAGGCGCTGTATCAACTCAAGGTAGTCACTATAGTAACGCAGATTTTCTACCGTTAGACTCGCAACATCTACCCACATTACGATGTACTGATTTTTTTCGCTCATATAGGACGCCTCCTCAGAGTCAGCCATTAACCTCGGCCTGCCAGAGTCGATATGCCCATGGTAAACAAAATGTTCGAAGCTCTTACCTATTCGGTGCGCAACCAGTCCATCGAGCGCAATACCAACGCCCATTTCTTCACGTAGTTCACGAATAGCCGCATGTTCAGCCTGCTCGCCTTTGTCGATGCCGCCGCCAGGGATACTATAATACTCGATCCATTCACCCGTTACTCTGCTGAAGCGCTTGCGAAGAAACACAAGCAGTTTTCCGTTCTCTACGATAAGGACGCGAGCGCTTTTACGTGGACCGCGAAGCCCTACCGCAAAATAACGGGCCGCATGAAATGCTCGTGACAATAGTTTCATCTTGTCGTCCAGTATACACTACCCCTGTTAGGAAAACCGGCGCCGTTTTCGTATTGCAAAGTGCTTACGCGAGGTCTATCATACGAACAGAACGGGAGTAAAAAACCAAAAAGCATCATGGACCTCACCTCACCATTTCGTGACTCGACGATCAAGCGTACACTCGAATCGTACCAAAACCCGAGGCTGAAAGACGATGCGAAAGAGTACTTTACGCCGGAGCACATAGAGCAACTGCGAACCGATAGCGAAATCGTCCTGTGGGACGAATACGCCGACCCGATGGCCATCCCCGGCGTAGGAATACTGCGCCGGATCGGTATCCGCACAGCCCAGGGCTACACCTACGACACGCTGGTTGGTACGCCCGAAACATCAGGGTGCAACGTCCCTGTCATCGGAACTTCCGCGTGGACGACGAGCCTACGTGGGCATAACGAACACATAGTAAGAAACTTGATGCGCGATGGTAACTATGTGCTGTTCGTCGGCGCCGAGGGAAGCTACATAACGCAAGAGGAAACACCCCGAAGATCACCTATCACGCTAGCCAATTCTGCCGCAGCGGTACTAAACTTTTCCTACCATATGACGGAGGAGTTGAGGCGAGACGGCCATGATCTCGATAGCGTGAAGCGGTTTTATGTCGGCGAATCGCGCGGCGGTATGGTGGGGGAAGGTGTCGACGCGCTCGCGGAAGACTTTGCTCAGGATATAATCTTTTCCGATCAAATCGCCCCCTGTCTCCCCGAAAAACTTGGGTCAGTCAAAGAGCTCGCTCTTCTCGGCGAGCAAATCATCAGAGAACCTCTGGAGATATACCGACTTGTCGGCAGCCTCACGCTTGCTCGTCTCAAATACTATCCACATACACTGGATATCCGCTCGGACTGCGTACGGAACCAAATTGTGATCGGTGGTGCGATTTTTAGCGGTGAAACCGGTGCAATGTCGCAACACACGCCGCGCACAACCCTCAAACACATCGGTACCTTTGAGAATGATTTTGCGTCCAACCAATCATGGTGGGAGCGGCGCTACTACGACAACCCGCTCGTTCGCGTCACACCCCTCCCGGGCGGTCACCTAACTATCGCTGATCTGCAGACGCTCTTTTACGTTCGCGGCCGAAACAGAGTTGCCCAAGATTTCGTAAATGAGGGCAAGACACTGTCTCAGGAGGTTTTTGAGCAGTCGCACGTCGTGGTTGAACGACTAAACCATGACGACGCCGTGCGTCGGCGAAGGCTCAAGTCAGCTGCTTAGTTTTTCAGGTTTTTGGCGACAGAAGTTACGAGACGATACCGCACGAGCAGAACCGCAGCAATAGACAGCAAATGGCCCGGGAGCTTGATATCTAGCGCCCTTACGTCCTTCAGCTTTGTGTGGTGCGGACGAACGGTCAGGTCGCCGCTGGAATAAATAGTGAAAATCCTTGCCCGATCCTCATGCGTAAGTTTTGTCAGCGTGTCATCGACCGCAAGCATCGAGTCTTTAAACGCTGGGTTCTGACTAAAATATCGCGGGTTTACGCTCGCTGCGCCTTGATTCATGCCGCAAATCGTTACTGTCCAGTCCACTCGGTCCGAAAACCGTTTAAGTGCCGTGATGGCGACTGATCCACCGGCACTTTCACCGACGAGTGTCGTCTGGCGGTCCGGGTAGCGAGCGATGGTCTGCTCGAGGCGTGTCATCTTTTGTTCAAACGATTCGTGATGGTTCTGCCACTGCATCGGTACATGGGTTACGGCGATGTTTGGACGACGCCACAACATGAGAGCAAACCGACGAAATGCGTCGTTTTTATCACCCAGACCGGGGATGTAGATGATATGTTGCTTCACGCGCTAGACCCGTTCAGCGCCGAGAGACTCAGCAGTAGTAGCGGCGACAGCGTCCAAAAGCCCAGTGACGTCTTTGTCGGTCAGCGTTCGCTCAAAGCTCACGATCTCGAGCCGTAGCGTCACCGTCTTGGTATCGCTAGTCAACTCAGGTTGATAGATAGACACCGGAGACAACGAGAACTGGTGCGTCTTCGGGGATACACTGCGAGCCAGTTCACTATACACAGCCTGGTAAAGTTCAGCGTAGTTAATGTTAGAGCCAACCTTGAGTGAAATATCCTGAGTCACTTTCGGGAAACGCGAGAGCGGCTGATAGCTTCGTCCACCGTCAGTCAAACTTTGGTGTACATGATCGACGGCGATCGTCGCTGCCGCAGTATACTCGGGCAACTTTAACGAACGACGAACAGACGGTTTTAGCTCGCCAACGATACCGAGCACAGCGCCACCAGGAGTTTTTACTACAGCTGAACGCGAAGGCACAAACGGAGCCGCACCGGGCGTGTTAATCTCGCTATCAAGCGCTTCAAAAACCACAGCCAATCCAAGTTCATCGGCCAGCCGCTCAACCAACCGTCGAATACGATAATAGGCAGCTCCGGCTTGTGGCCTCTTGTTTGTATAAACCATATCGAGCAGGTGCGTTTCCGTTGGGAGGCCGTCATCATCGGCATGGCTGGAGTGATGAGCTTTACCAAGCTCAAACAGCGCAAATTCGTCATGACCAGCCTTGATGTTAGCGTGGACTTTGTCGAGCAAGCTCGGCAGTACACTGAGTCGATAAAACTGGAGGTCGGGACTGAGTGCATTGCCGAGCCGGTAGGCGCCTGCACTATCCTGTCCAGCTTTTTTTATAACGTTTTCATGCACGAAACTATACGTAAGCACCTCGTTTGCGCCAGCGGCGCTGAGGATACTGCGGATCTGCCGTTTTAGTTCAAGACGACTGTTCGTAGGAGTTGGTTTGATCGATCGTCGAGGTAAAACACGCGGCAGCGCATCGAAACCATATAGGCGACCAACTTCTTCGATGATGTCTTCGCGACGCTCTATGTCTGTCCGCCAAAATGGCGCCGTGATGCGAAGCGGTTCATCGCCTTCGACCGCGAACTCAACATTCTCAAGTAGGGTTCGGATGTCGTCAATGCCTAGCTCAAGACCGAGACGTTCGTTAATGAATGCCGGAGTGATATCGATAGGCTCATGTGTACTGATGGCAGAATGTTCATCGTAGATTTCACTCGCCGTTTCGCCACTGGCGATATCCGCTATGACTGACATAAGAAGTCCAAGCACGTAAGGGTTCTGGTGTGGCGACTGACCTTTGTTGAAACGGGTCAGCGCATCAGTAAACACGCCGTGTCGCATACTGCTCTTACGCACCGCATACATATCGAAGGTCGCGACTTCTAGAACGATGCTTGTCGTTTCATCACCGACTTCACTCTCGCCGCCGCCCATGATGCCGGCCAGGCCAACCGGGCCCTCGCCGTCAACGATGACGATATCGCTCTGGTCAAGTTCATACGTCCTGTGGTTTAACAGGGTGATCGATTCGCCCATTTTGGCCATCCGAACACCGAGTTGGTGGCCGCGCAGTTTGTCGTAGTCATAGGCATGCGTCGGCTGAGCCGTCAGTAACATGATATAGTTCGTCGCGTCGACGATATTGTTGATCGGTTTTGCGCCCAGACGCACCAGTTCGCACTGCAGCCAGAGCGGGCTTGGTTTGACGGTAACGTTCTTGATCGCGACAGCCATAAACCTCGGCACAAGCTCTAATGCATCGTTTTTTACGGCCAGCTCCAGACCATCACCGCTGTTAAATTCCGGAGAAACCTTGTACCAGTCAGGTGAGCTAAACACGTTGTGTTGGATGCCGGCAATCTCGCGAGCCACACCGAGCTGTCCGAAAAGATCCGGCCGGTGGGTAAACATTTTGTTTTCGATGTCGATGACCGTGTCATCAAACCCGAAGGCTGCCGCAAAGCTAGCACCCGGCTTGATCTCAACGTCGCTGGGCCTCCATTCGTTCGGATCGATCTCTAAGATGCCATCGTGGCTGTCGCCGATACCGAGCTCTCTGGCGCTGGCAAGCATGCCGTTAGACATGACGCCTCGCAGCTCTTTCGGCTCGAGCACGAACGGCTCTTTGTCGTCGAACGTTGAGGGTACGGTTGAGCTAGGCGGGAGCCAGACAACGAAGATTCCTTCGCGAACGTTCGGCGCACCGCAAACAACTTGGATGTTTTCGCCAGTTCCGGCGTCGATCTCACAGACCGAGAGCTTGTCGGCGTTTGGATGTTTTTCGCATCTCGTGACACCCGCGATCACCGCGTCTTTATAGCGCTCGCCGAGATCGAGGGTCTGCTCAACACCACCGAGCTGACCGTTAATCTTAGCGACAAGCTCATCGACGGGTAGGCCGATGGCGGCGTACTGTTTGATGGTGTTTAGGCTGACTTTCATACTAAAACTGCCTCAAAAAATCTAACTTTGCTGAATGGAAATGACGAACGTCTTCGATGCCGTATTTCATCATGACGAGACGGTCGACACCGCAACCGAAGGCAAACCCAGTGTAGATATTCGGATCAATCCCGGCTGCTTCGAGGACATGTGGATGGATCATGCCGCAACCGAGGAGCTCGATCCAGCCCTCCTGGCTACAGACATGGCAGCCTTGACCATCACAGAACGGACAGCTGAGTGAGAACTCAAAACTTGGCTCGGTAAATGGAAAATAAAACGGGTTAACACGAACCTGGAGTTGTTTGCCGTAGTACTCCTGCAAAAACTCCTGCAGTGTCGCGATCAACATGCCAGCATGAACGCCTTTTGCCACATAGATACCCTCTACCTGGTAAAACGTATGCTCATGTCGAGCATCGAGGTCCTCATTGCGAAACGTTCTGTCGGGTACGATCGCAGCAATCGGTTCATCGCGGTCCAGGTTGGTTTTGTATTTCTGGAGGACACGGTTTTGCATCGTGCTCGTGTGGGCCGGTGCGATGAGTGAATCACCGTTCTCGTCGGTCTCAACCGTCATGAAGGTATCGTAATCATCTCGTGCTGGGTGACCTTTTGGAAAGTTCAGCGTTTCGAACATATGGTACTGGTCATCGATCTCGCGCGACTCTTCAACCGCAAAGCCCATACGCCCAAAGATGTCTGACAGCGTCGCGATCTCTTGCATGAGCGGGTGAATGCTTCCCTGTTCGTTCGGCAACAGTACTGGCAATGACCCGTTGACGTCGAACGGTGCCGTGACGTCGATCGGCTGCAGTGTCTCCTGCACCTCGGTGACGCCTGCAACCTTTTCACGTAGTTCCTGTCCGAGAACATTGACTGCCTGACCAAAAGCGGCGCGTTCACTCGGGTCAACCTCACGAATCGCCGCAAACAGAGCCTTAAGTTCGGGCGCTTTGAGGATATCGCTCTTCGTATCTAGGGATTCAAAGCGCGTCAACAGGGTTTCACGAATCTGGGCAATATCAGCAAGCTGCGTCATATCTATCTAAAAGTATACCCTCTCTGGGGGAGTTAGGAAATACGAACCGCGAAGACAATGATCGCGATCATAAGCAGCACAAACAGTACGATCATCACCATGCCGGCTGAGCTCGTCGTGTGCTGACCATCGAGTACTGCCGGGTCTGTCTCTTCGGTTTTTATCTTTGTTTTGTCACGCAAGCGATCCTGGAGCTCCGTAGCCACGCGCTTTTGCACTTCTGAACGTTGTTCGTCTTGTCGGAGAAATAATGCCATATATCTATGATACCAGAGGCTTACTCATCGCGGTGATCAGATGTTTCGTGATGATGGTCGACGTTGGTGTTTTCCAAAAACTGGTGCGTTAACGTCGTCGTCAGCCCAACAAGAACCAACCCAAATAGCAAAATCATCGTCTGGAGATTTGCGACCCGCGCACTAGGTTCCTCGTGAATACTCGGCACCAGGTCTGATGCAGCGATATAGATAAACATACCAGCCGCGAGCGCGAGTAACACCGGTTCAATAGCCGCAAGCGTTGATCCGAGACCGTACACGGCCGCCGCCATAAAGACCGTGACGACTGCCGACAATATGTTGACTAACAAGACATTTTTTCTGCGCATACCGAGCGACAGTAATACGCCGAAGTCGCCAATCTCTTGTGGGATTTCATGCGCAGCGATAGCTATCGTTGTAATGACTCCGACCGTTGGGTCGGCGAGAAACGCCGCACCGATCACCATACCGTCTATCGCGTTATGAAGCGTGTCCCCGACGACGATAAGTGAACGCGTAGAGTTTCTGCGTCTCTCTTTAACGTCAACACTTGAGCCTGGGTGATAGTTGTGGTGGTGGAACCAGCCCAAAAAACGCTCCAATACGAAAAAGAGTACGAAACCACAGAGCACCAGCGACATCACCGTGATCGTCGATGCTTTATGCGTTAACGCCTCTGGCAAGAGGTCGAGCAGCGCAGCGGCAAGGAGCGCACCGGCTGCAAACGGGATTGCGACCCGTTGTACCTTTTCGACGGATATTTTGCCGGCGAGCAGCAGTAGACCGCCGACAAGTGAAAACAAGCTCCCTACAAGGCTCGCCAACAATAACATTAACCAATCATTCATTCTTTCCTGGCCTTCCCTGGTGTGCCTTCGGTGGCTTCTACCGTTATTCTAATCATGCTATACTTCGCATTATACCTAACTTTTCAGGAGGATAGCTATGGCGGTAAAAGCCAAGACAACTACTAAAACTAAAACGAAAGCTGCCTCGCGCACCACGGCAAAAAAAGTTGCCACCAGTCGCGTTGTTGCTGACACAAAGGTAACCCGCCTTGGCGTAAGCCGTTTTGCGTCGCTATCGCCACAAGCGTTAGTCGCAGAAGCGGTTGGTACGTTTGGTCTCGCGCTGGTTGTACTTACCGCACCGATCGACCAACCTCTGCTTGTTGGTCTCGCGCTCGTCGTTCTGTTGATCGCTATGATCCGCATTTCTGGCGGTCACTTCAACCCAGCCGTTACCTTCGGCCTCTGGGCAGTTAACAAACTCGAAACCGTTAAACTTCCGTTTTACTGGCTCGCTCAGTTCATCGGTGGCCTCGCAGCCCTGATGGTTATCGGCTCCTTTAACGGTAATGGCTCGAACCTCGACATGAGCAGCTTCACGCAGTGGGACTGGCGAATCTTTTGGCTTGAGCTCATCGGTACTGCCGTATTCCTCTTTGGCTTGATCGCAACGCTAAAGAACACCGCCAGCACTGGCGCACGCGCAGCCGGTATCGGCCTCTCGCTTGCAGTTGGTCTCGTTGTTGCAGGTGGTCTACTGACTGCCAATGCAAACCGTGAACAAACAGCTGTTCAGGGTGGTGAGAGCCAAAGTGTCAGCCAGACCTTCGCTGCACAGGGCGCAGCGCTCAACCCAGCGATCGCGCTTGCGCAAACCGAGCGCGACGTTGAGTCTATCAACAAGAGCATCAGCGGCCAGGGCGACGCATCTGCAAGCCAGAAAACCCCAAGCCACTTCACCCTTCCGGTTGTTCTCGGAACGCTTATCGGTGCTGCGGTTGGTACGAACTTGTTCCTTCTCCTCGCCGGTCTTTCTTGGAAGAGCCGCGAACTCTAGAAACAGTCATCTCGGCTCTACGCAAAATACCCGCCCTCAAGCAGAGGCGGGTATTTTCATGAGGGCACCAAGCCTAGTCGGACTGCGGCTTGTCGATGAGCATCGGTTCAACGCCGGGGCTATCTTCGGCGATACGAACTATGTCTTTGTCGATCTTACCGAGCTCTTTGTGTGCGGTATTGAAATGATTGACTGTCGTACCGAGGCTCGACCCTAGCTTTTGCATATAGGTCTCATACGCACCGATGTGACGACCGAGTTGACCAACGCGAACCCGGATGTCTTTTGCCTGCTCTTCGATCTGTAGGCTGCGTAGCCCCTGCATAACAGTCTGCAGATAGGCCATAAAGCTTGTCGGGCTGACAATGATGACGTGCTTATCGGTGAAAGCGTATTCGATAAGATCCCGTGCGCTAACTCCCGCCGAGCCAACTTTGTTGATCAAGAGGTCATAGTAAACCGCCTCCGAGGGAATAAACATGAACGCAAAATCCATGGTGTTTTCGCTCGGTTTGATGTATTTCGCCGTTTCATCGATACGGTTTTTTAGGTCGATCTTTATCTGCTTGCCGAGTGCTTCACGTTTAGCTTTGTCGGTCTCTTCGACGAGTCGGTTATAGTTCTCCAGTGAAAACTTACTATCGATCGGTAGTACTTTATTTTTATCGAGGAAAATCACCGCGTCGACGATGTCGCCGTTTTTGAACTTGTACTGTAAGCTAAATCGGTCTGGCGGCAAGACATTATCGAGCACGGTTTGCAGGAAATATTCCCCAAGCACTCCACGCTGTTTCGGGTTTTGCAGGATGTTCTGAAGCATCCGGAGATCATCTGCAACGTCCTTGACCTGCCGGTTGGTCTCGTCAAGTTTTGCGAGGCGGTTAGTCACATCCGCTATCAGCTTCGCACTCTCAGAAAGCTGTTTCGTCAGTGTGTTTTGCATCAATGCCTGGTTTTTATCGAGACGGTCCCCGAGCGTCTGCTGTAGGCCCTGTCGAAGCGCGTCGACATTCCTACTCAACTCCAACACATCTTGCTTAATCATCTGCGCTGCGCCATCATCAGGTCGTCTGCCGGCGTTTTTATTTAGAACCCATAAAACTAGCCCGAATCCGACTAGTAAAACAGCAATAGTAACGATAAGTGTTATATCCATAGCTCCCAGTATACCCCGGCGTGCGTTTAGCTATTCATCAGAATAACGCGGGAGAGAACGATAACGACAAGTCCAATGATCAGCGCAACTATAAAACTCTGGATACGAGCCAACCAGCCGAATACCGCGAACGCCAGCGCAAACAATGCGCCGTGCCAAAGCATTGCGCCCCACCACGGCAATACGCCGAGCCACGCATGAGCAGACCAAAGCGCGATGAATACTCCCAAGATGATAAACAGGGGTCGATAGACAGCTAGCCGAGCTAGTGCCGCAAGAGCAGCGATCATCACCACCACCTGCGCAGCCGCCCAAGCGACCGTGCCTCCGTTACGGCAGACACCGAACGAGTCAGCATTGCGGCAAAATATCGGTTCGATAATAAACTGCGCGATACCCAAGTAGAGCAACCAGCCGAGCATTCCGACGACGAACCCTATAACAAGAAGACGTGCGAGGGCCATTAGGTCAAACGGATACGGATCGTACTGCGGGGCCGGTGATTTCGATTTAGTCTTGACTGCCATGGCTATATAGTGGATCTTTTATATCACTTTGTCAATTTTTTGTACCATACGGCCCCGGATAATCCTGCGACCATGCCAAAAACGACATCGGCCGGGGTATGGACGAGAGCAACCACTCGAGCAACCGCCATGAGAACGACGAGGAGCATCAGTGCCGTGCTCAGACGACGATTTCGAGTCAGAAAATAGACTGCAACGACTGCTACCGTCGCGAGAAGCGCGTGATCTGACGGAAACCCTGGGTTATCGATATAGGCGGCGCCTGGCTCAAGCCCCAACTCGAGAAACGGTCGAGCGACTTCCGGCTGATAGAGCAGACTCATGACCTTTCCGACGAGCAATGAGGTCAAGCCGGCCATGATAAGGACAGGTAGATTTAGCCACGTCTTCCCTCGGAGTGCGTGCAGAATAAATCCGGCCGATATTAATAAAATAAGTACAAGTGTCCCGTCTGCGAGAAGCCTAGTGAGCAACTGCACTGCCGGCCGCCTTTGTCTCCGCAATAGAACTCATTATCGATGCAGTCACGATAGCTATGCCTGACAGACCTGCAATAACCTCGGGTATATGGATGAACAGACCCCCAAGCAGCACGAACGCTAAGATGACGATCGTATAGTGAGCGCCGTGCTCGAGATAGCGATAGACATTTAAGACTTGTTTCTTAACCATAAACAGCGTCAGCGATCGAACCCACAGGGCGCCGACCCCAAGGCCGATTGCTATCAAGATAACATCCTGGGTGATCGCAAACGCACCGAGCACGCCATCAAAACTAAAGCTCGAGTCAAGTACCATAAGGTACATAAACGCCGTAAAGCCAGCCATCATCGACTGTGTCGCTTTGGTTTTTTTCTGCGAAACCGTGAACAGGTCACTTACCTTACTCAGTGCCAACTGGATCACGATGCCAAGGCTACCAGCGACGATCGTTTCACGAGGATGTTCATTCCACGGCAACGCTGCAATCGCGAGCATAATCAGTACGGCAATACCGGTATAGATCCACCATTTTCCGATACGTTGGAGCGGACGCTCAAAGATATCGAACCATAAGACTTTGCGCCCTGGGTCAAAGAAAAATGCTAGCCCCAACATCAACAAGAACATACCGCCAAAGGAAGAAATAAGCGGATGAGCTAGATCGAGCTGTCGCGAATATTCGTCAGGGTTATTGAGGGCGAGATCGATAACATGCGGCGCCCCTAAACCTGTCGTCATCATAACGAGAACGATAGGAAAAACCAGGCGCATCCCAAATACGGCGATGAGCAGGCCAACGGTTATGAACATTTGCTGCCAGAAATGGCTCATAGTAGCGAGGACACGAGCATTGATGATCGCGTTATCAAAGCTAAATGTTACCTCGACCAGCATCAGAACAAACGTCAGGAACGCCGCCTGAGGCCCCATGTAGTACCACACCGCCACGATAGATCCGATCGAGATCGCTGCTGAGATAAAAAATATTCGGAAAGGATGCTCAGAGTGGAGGGCGTGCTGCATGAAAGATATTATACGCTAAAAGCAAGCGTTTTCGGCAGCTGCGACGAGAACCTTGCTAGTCGCTTCTGTACCTGTTCTTCGATCTTTCGTTCACTCCAACCACGGTGGCGCAGTTCGTTTTTGAGCTTTCCGGTTACGGCGGTGTAAAACGCAAGTCGGTTCTTGAAGCCGTGCTTCTTTACGACCGTATCGAGCGATTTCTCCTTTAGCTGCTCACGTAGCTCATCAGCACTGATTCCGAGGACGCTTGCGCGAAGTTCATGTTTACGATCATGGTGCTGGTAAACGCGCTCAAGACGTTTCAGATTGAGCCGGTCAGCGTTAACGCCTTGGTTGCCAGATATCGCTGAGACGTTGAGGCTACTGAGGCTCATAACCCCGACTAGCACCAATGTTGCGAGTGTGTTGGTTGCGACTTTTTTCATAGAATAATCCCCCTAATAGTTTGTTATGTTTGACTGGAAGATGGTGGTCTTTTCAGTATAACTCCATATTTATCGTGAAAAGAAAGTGCTTTTGGCAACAAACACGCGCTATCATAATGTTATGACTAAACCGACTCGCACCACTTTTCGCCGCCCACTCGACCGTCTGGTGGTTGGCGTCGACATAATTATTATCCTCACCTGCATCATTATGCTGATGCCGATACATATGGGGCTATCGGCAGGTATTGCGGCGGTGAGCGTGATAGTCTTTACGGCAGCCATAGTCATCTCGTTGTTTCTGGTCTGGATCAGCAACGGTCGTGCCAGGGTCGTGACCTGGGTGGCGCTGAGCGCTTCGGTTGTCGGGCTCTGCGTGCCGCAGCTGGGCTACATTATGACTGCCGACAAGCACGGCGTTTCACTTCACTTTGATCCCGTTACTTATGTAACTTTTTCCGGCGAGACGCACGTACAGCCAACATCGAAGCACATCTATAAAGCAGTCGGGCGTGAGTCGTTACGGCTTGCCTTTTATGCCTCACCCCTCGAAGGCCCACGGCCAATCGTGGCGATCCTCCACGGTGGTGGCTGGCGATACGGCAACTATCTCCAGAATGGCAATTGGCCAGAAGTACTGACGAGAGCAGGTTTTTCGGTAATAACGATCGATTATCGTCTCTCATCGCCGGAGAGACACACCTGGCACGACACCCCCCAGGATATCAATGACGCTCTCGTTTTCATCAAAAAGAACGCGACAAAGTTTCGCCTTGCTAGCGACCACTTACACGTGTTGGGTCAATCGGCGGGCGGTCATCTTGCGCTACTCGAAGCATACCGTCACCATAACGTTCGATCGGTTGTCTCCCTGTACGCTCCCGTCGATCTTGAGCTCGATTACGACACCAGTCGGGACAAAAGTGCCGAACTCGTTTTTCTCGGTGGCACTCCCGAGGAGCTCCCTGCCCGATATCATGAACTCTCGCCCCTCACCTATGTCTCCCCTGAAGCGCCAGCGACACTTATCCTGCAAGGTACTCGTGACGACCTTGTCGCCCATGAAAACGCGTCCATCCTCGAGCAAAAATTAACCGATAACGGCGTACCTCACTCACTCATACGCCTGCCATTAACCGGACATTCGTTCGAAAACCAACACGGTGGATTCGCGACACAGATCGCCGAGCAAACAGTTATTAACTTCCTGAACCGACAGAGATAAACACTCGCAATCGTTCGCTTTTCTTGAAATGGTTATATTTTTCACATACCTCTTGTGCTTGAGGCATATATGCTATGCGTACGAACTTAAGTGGGAGGAACGTTACTATGAGTACGCAAATTGAACATACCCTACCGAAGCCAGGCACGGTTTATCGAATACCGGAGGGCACACACGCCGATCTCGATCTGCAAGATGATAAAGAAGTTATATTTTATCGACACAGCGGCGCGCGACGCTTTCGCTATATGAAGCCTCGCAGGTAATTCACTGTATGAAACGGCTTCGCACTCTACTCACTTTTTTACTGTTAGCCCGCCAAGGATATAAGCTTTATCGATCGGTCAGAACCCGCCAGCACTAGCTATAGCCAGTAACCCCGAAAGTACAGCCACGCCGAGCAGCCATCCGGCAATGACATCAGACGGATAGTGAGCCCCGATGTGCACCCTTGAAATGCCGATGACAAGCACGAGTGCAACCAGCACTGCACTAATGGCCATAGCCCCTCCGGTTAAACCGGCGCCTATCAAGTAACCGCATCCAAGCGCTGCGGTGTATGCATGGCTGCTCGGGAAACTATACGACTTTATCTTCATCGCTTCAGCATAAACCGTTGGCGGGCGTTGCCGCCTAAAAAAGAGTTTCAGAATACTTGCAACCGGCACAGCAAGCAATACCGCTACCGTCAGCTTGACGTTGATATCGTCGGCACCGATTACGAGCAGCAGCAATAGATAAACCCCCCAAGCAAACGGCGAGGAAAGGTAATCCAAGAGCCGAAACACGTATGACAACCGCTTCGGAAGACGCCCGATCAGTTTACTCACCTGTTCGTCGATGTGTCGTGTACTCATTGTCATGTAACGGCTGATCAGAGCCGATGTTTTATGAATGGCTGATGCTAAATTGCTTGATAGCCGACACCACAGGCAGCGTGGCGTAACCCTTGTCGGTCAGACTATAGTTTACTGACTGCTTGTCGAGAGACTCAGTCTGGCGGATAACGTAGCCTGATTCTTCTAGTTTTTTCAGTTTTTTTGTCAATGTCACAGGGTTTGAGTTTTTCAGCGTTCTCTCCAGCTCACAAAATCGTTGCGGACTGCTTTCGAGCGCACTAACGATTCTGAGTACCCAAAAATCACCGAGCACTTTTAGTGTCTCGTTGAACAGCTCTTCAGAGCTAGGGCTCTCGCATACGTCCTGCTCTGTTTTCATGATGCTTTGTCGAGTTTGCATAATAATCTACTTGCTATAGTTTATATAGTGCTATATTATTGTAAGTGCACTTGCAACATATAATAGCATGAATCTAAAAGGAGCACCATGGCTAAAACCATAAAACTTATCATAGGTAGTACCCGACAAAACCGCATCGCACCAGCGATTGCAGCGTGG
This sequence comes from uncultured Candidatus Saccharibacteria bacterium, assembly GCA_946886435.1. The sequence continues at coordinate 17,112 of CAMPIR010000004.1, forward strand.
GTGGAAAAAAATGCAGCACTGGCTGATGTTAACCTCGAAGTCGTAGATCTCAAGGAAGTAAATCTGCCTGCGTTCGACGCACCAGTTCCTCCCGCATACGCCCCAACCACAACCGATGATGGCAAAAAATGGGCTGAAATCGTTGGCTCAGCTGACGCATTTGTTTTTCTAACTGCCGAATACAACCGTAGCATTCCGGGCGCGCTTAAGAACGCTATCGACTATCTAACCGCTGAGTGGAAAGAAAAACCTGCCGCTATTGTTAGCTACGGTTACGTCGACGGAGGCAAATCGGCGACCACTCATCTGAGTGATATCCTCGGTTGGCACAAGATGCACATCGTAGAGCCAACAGTCGGCCTGCAACTAACCCAGGACATGTTCAACGAAGACGGCAGCTTTAAAAATGTCGATGAAGCATTTACCGCAAACTCTGAGATGCTTACCGAAGCGCTGAACCAGCTTAGCGCAGTCGATCAGCTCGTCCAAGCTTAACCCTCTCCATCCCCCCCACAATGACGCAGGCGCCTTGACCGCCTGCGTCATTTCGTTATCCTCGGCTGATTCGCCTATAATGAAACAATGGCATGGGTCCAAAAACGGTCAGAAGTCAGCGAGCTATCGGAACGAATCCAGTGGTACGCCTATATCCGCTTGTTCTTTTTGATTGCTATCGCAGTTCCAGGGACCATCACCCTCTACGCGTTCGAGGGCCTCAGCGAACAGGTCCAGCACGACATTGCTCTGGCGACATTTGCGGTATCAAGCAACCTGATATTTTTTGTCCTTACCAAGCTCCACGGTAGTCAACGCTATCAAAGCTACCTAACCGTCGCATGGATCATGTTCGATATCTTGCTCATCACGGCGCTTATCTTTATCAAAGGCGGTATCGAGAGCCGTAGTCCGATCCTTTATTCGATACCAATCCTAGTTTCAGCCGCAATCTTTGGCAAGCGAGCAGCGTACGGCTCGGCGATGATAGCCGCCCTGTCGTACGTTTCACTCATCATTGCTGACTACCAAGGTCTAATTCATTCCTTTGGCGCATTCGACCCGACACTCAGGTTAAACCTCCCCTACGTACTGAACACTATCGTCTTTTTTCCAGCGGTTATCTTTCTGATCGCTCTTGCCGTCGACTTTATCACTCAGCTGCTGTTCGAGAAACAGCAGCAGTTACGAGAAAGTCTAGACTCGCTTGTTCGCGCTCAGGAGATAGCAAAGCTGGGTAGCTGGGAGTGGGACGTTAAGAAGGACGAGGTCACGTGGTCATCCGAACTCTATAAGATATTTGACGTAAAACAGCAGCCAAAACGACTCAAATACAGTGAATACCTCAAAAAACTTCACCCCGAGGATGCAAAAGTTCACAAAAAACGCATCGCAAGCGCCCTCAAAACAAGGACGGGGTTTCAGGCAAATCACCGTATCATTACCCCCTCCGGTGAGACTCGCTATATACACGCCGAAGGCCAGCCTCTCGTCGGAGCCGATGGCTCTGTGGTGAAAATAACCGGTGTGACACAGGACGTTACCATGATTTACAGTCTCGATAGCGCAAAGCGCGAGTTCGTTTCCCTCGCTTCGCACCAATTACGCACGCCCGCTAGCGGTGTCAAAGCATTTCTATCGCTCCTACTGGATGGATACGGGGGCAAACTCAGTCGAAAGCAGCAGGAGTTCGCCAAAAAAGCCTACGACTCAAACGATCGCCAGCTGGAAATCATTGAAAACCTCCTGAGTCTGGCCTCGATAGAGTCTGGAAAACTAAAAATCAGCAAAGAGCCAATCGATCTTCACGCTATTATTCGACGCAACATCGCATCGCACAGGCATATCGCCCGCATCAACAACCAGAAGGTTGTGTTCCGCAAAGAAACAGATGCATTTACGCTCCGAGCGGACCCCAGCTCCCTTGAAATGGCTCTCGACAACCTCATCAGTAATGCGCTCAAGTACACGCCCAGCGGTGGCACCGTCACTATCGAGACACAGACAACATCGACGTCCGTCTATGTGGCAATCGTCGACAACGGTATCGGCATCGCCAAGAAAGACGTTCCAGAACTTTTTCACAAATTTAGCCGCCTCAATGACCCTGCCAGCAAAACCGTCGGTGGTTCAGGACTAGGGCTTTACCTCGCCGCCTCTATCGTAAGGCTGCATGGCGGCTCCATACGGGTTAAATCTGTACATGGCGAAGGGTCAACATTTACGATGCGATTGCCGCTTTCTGTTAAAAAGCGCTAAACTATAGAGATAAGAGGTACCCCGTATGGCAGCCATACTCATTATCGAAGACGACGCGACGCTCCAAGAAGCCTACAGTTTCATGCTCGAAACTGCCGGACACGACGTGACCTCAGCCTATAACGGCAAAGAAGGGATAGCGTCTCTACGAAAGAAGGTCTACGACATAATACTTCTTGACCTGCACATGCCGATAATGGATGGGTGGGATTTTCTCACAAAATACAAAACGCTGAAATCAACGAAGACCAAGGTGATAGTGTTTAGTAATATGGTTGAACCGGAAACGAAAAAACGCGCCCTTCGCATGGGGGCTCACGACGCCGTTCTCAAATCTTCTATGACCCCTACTGCAATGCTTGCCATGGTCAAAGAATTATAAAGCATACCAACATCGATGCACCCCTGGAGAAGCCGTGCAAAAACAGTAAGCGCCGCTGTTGTCGTCTTGACATAAATACTCATACCGGTTAAGCTAGACCTTGTGTGTTTTTTCATGGGAGGGGACTTTTTATCCTATGTCACCCCTGTTATCCACCCATTCATTAGATAAATAGTTAGCGGGTATCAGGTTCTGGCACACAAGGAGGTTACAACCATAATGCGTTTAGTCGCACTATCTCTTGCAGCCATCATGAGTACGCTCATTATCGGCGCAAGTAGCCCGGTAGCACACGCTGCACCGGCACCAAAAGTCAACAAAACAGAATCAAAAATGGTGACGATCGAGCCAGGTGACTACCTGAGCGCAATCGCTACCGAGCACAGCTCAACAGTCCAGCGATTGTTCGATGCTAATACTAAGATCGAAAACCCGAATCTAATCTACCCTGGTGACCAGGTTAGGATTCCGGCTGCAGACGAAAAGCTGACGACACGCCCAATGCCTGTTGCAGCAGCTCCAGCACCGGTTACACCTGTCGCACCGACACCCGCTGCGACGAGCACCTACCGCGAAGCACCTCAACAGATCGCAGCACCAGCAGCTGCCGGAGGTAGTGTCTGGGATCGTTTGGCTCAATGTGAGTCAGGCGGTAACTGGGCAATCAATACCGGTAACGGCTACTATGGCGGCCTGCAGTTCAGCGTTTCGAGCTGGCAAGCAGTAGGCGGTAGCGGTCTGCCAAGCGACGCAAGCCGTGACGAGCAGATCATGCGTGGTCAAATGCTTCAAGCCCGCCAGGGCTGGGGTGCATGGCCAGCATGTACCGCAAAGCTTGGCATCAGCTAGCCTGACCCCCACCACAACGAAGAGCCCCGAATCAAAACGACTCGGGGCTTCTTTGTGCCCTTAGATTTATAATGAAACGTATGACTATCGCCTTCCACCAGGTTGACTCAGACGATCTCGAATCGATTCTCAAGGACGGCCTCGTGCGGCATTCGCGCGGAGAGCTGGGTGACGACAAGGCTATCATCGCAACCGATCAACTACTCGACAAACGGCGCCCTGATAGCCTGCTCGTAGCAGGTCTCAGCCGAGATGATAACATCTATGCCTATGTCCATATCCACGGTCATGTCATTGATATCGTCGATGGGAGCGAATTGACTGTCGCCGAGTTCATACGGCAAAGCGAAGAAGTGGTACTGGAGCTACGACTCGACGCTACGCGCTGCTTCGTCTCAAGCCTCGATCAGTACGACGCTCTCAAACATGCGATGATTGACGGCGCGACTGCGTCACTACTCGACTCCTTAGCCGATCAGTATTGGCATAGTCTCGTGCCGCTAACCGACTACGATCGTAGGACCATCGCGCGTCCCGAGATAATGATCACGTATGACGTCAAACCATCAGACATCACAAAATGCGCCTAGCCAAATAGAAGGTCGTGGCTGGCTATTCGTATCGTAGGGCCGAGATTGGATCTTGTTTTGCCGCACGACGCGCCGGTAGCGTTCCAGCGAGGAATGCGATCAACATGATGACGAACATTACCGAAAGAACATCCGCAAGCGGAAATGCGGTAAGTTCAAACCCTGGTAAGCCTTTGAGAAAATTATCTGCGGCGATCTTGTTAACGACTTGGCCGACCCCAAACGCCGCAACAACACCAATCAAACTTCCCCAGAAACCAATGAGTATCGCCTCGACGCTAAAGAGCAGAAAGACCTTTGACCGACTCATGCCAATCGCTTTCATGAGTCCGATTTCTTTTGTTCGCTCCTGGACAGACATATAGAGCGTGTTGATTATCCCAAAACTCGCCGCAAGCAGCGCGATAGCTCCAAAGAATATCAGCACAGCAGTGATCGCATCGATAACATCTTTGACGACACCTATCTGGTCGGCCACTGTTGAAGCCGTATACCCTTCAGCATCGAGTGCAGTTTTTATTGCTGACAACTCATCTTCGCCTTTCGTGGCATCGTAAGTCGCGATAACACCGACATATCGCTCAGTAGCGATCGCAGGTAGCCCTTCCGTTTGGGTAGCGTAGAGTTTCTCGATAAGGGCGTTGT
>CAMPIR010000005.1 GCA_946886435.1 uncultured Candidatus Saccharibacteria bacterium
CGCTCATCAGTATATCATATCTTCACCTCTGTTAATAAAGAACAAAATATGATATTATGGTATCAATATGGAAAATAGCAACGACCACCTTGAGAGTTTCTGGATAACCGAAGCTGCCCTTATGCGAAGATTCGGGGGCACAGCGCTTGCCGTTGCAGGTATTTTCGCGGTCAGTGGCAGAATCAACGCTGCAGCAAAGATCGCAGCTGTCTCTAGCGGTTCGCTCATTGTATCCGAGATCGAACGGCGAATAGGCCAAAGGATTAACGGCCAATAAGCCTTTTCAACACCGTAAGAGTCCCGTATAGTAGAGGCTACTATGAATCGATAAGGTTCCTCTATTCGTACGCATTCGGACGCACCGAACCGCAAACGACATAAACACTACTTACTAAAACCGAAAGATCGGAGGTTAGATTTGCAAAAAGAAACTTTAAAGCTGTTCTGGCGCTACAGCAAGCCCTACGCCATGCGGCGCAACATTGCGCTCACGTTCGTCATACTTGCAACTATCGTCGAAAGCTATGCGGCCCCCTATATATTAGCCCTTTTTATCGATAGACTTCAGCAAGGAAACGTTACCCTGGATAACTCCTGGCAACTGATTGCCCTATACGCTGCAACGCTCCTCGTGAGCACCGTTATCCTTTGGCGTATCACTTTGTGGGCAACCTGGTCGTTTGAGGTTATGTCTCAACGTAGCCTCGCAGGCGACGTGCTCGGTAAGCTCACTGATCAAAGCCTGTCGTTTCACGCCAACCGTTTCGGCGGATCGTTGATCAGTCAGACTTCGAAGCTCGTCGGCTCTCTCGAGCGCTTCTGGGATACAGTAATCTGGAACTTTTCACCTATTATCATCGGCGTTGTCACTGCGACCATAGTACTCGGGTTTATTTACTGGCCGGCAGCCATCTTTCTGTTCGTAATGTCAGTACTGTTCACGATCTCGGTGTTTTTCGGTTCGCGGTTTATGCTCGAACGCAACAAGCAAGATGTCGCCGCCTATACCGCAATGACAGGCTATATCGCAGATATCGTGACGAACATCCAAACGGTCAAAACATTCGGTTCAGAAGCGGATGAGAAGAGGGAGACGCTAAAACGCGCCGACACGTGGCTCGAAAAGTCGCTGTTTTCGATGCGTGGTTTTCTCAGCATCAGTACGCTTTGGTCGACTTTGATAGTTATCGCCTATGTTGGTGTGTTAGTGTTTGCCGTGCTCGCCAGTGAAAGCGGGACGGTATCTATCGGCACAATCTTTTTGATCATAACGTACAGCGCGACGGTTATCCGTCATCTGTGGGGAATCAATGGCGTGATGCGTAACTACAACCGCATCATGGGCGACGCTCACGATATGGTCGAGATACTGACTCTTGACCCCGCTATACGCGATGTTGGAACAAAAAAGCTAACAGTCCCTCACGGCGCGGTCGTATTCGAAGATATGTCATTTGCCCACGACGATGGCGGGGGCGAACGAGTATTCAAAGGCTTCAACCTCGTGATCCCAGCAGGACAAAGGGTTGGCATCGTTGGCCATAGTGGATCAGGTAAAACCACCCTAACCCGTTTACTGCTACGCTTTAGCGATATTGATACTGGCACCATATCTATCGATAGTAACGATATAGCATCGGTCACTCAGCGGAGTCTTCGCGAATCTATCGCCTACGTCGCCCAAGAGCCGATGCTGTTTCACCGCTCGCTCGCCGACAATATCGCCTACGGCCGACCTGGTGCCACCAGGAAACAAATCATAGACGCGGCGAAAAAGGCCCACGCCTATGAATTCATCAAAAAGCTTCCGGAAGGCCTCGACACGACTGTCGGCGAACGCGGCGTCAAGCTCTCAGGAGGACAACGCCAGCGCATAGCTATTGCCAGGGCGATACTCAAGGACGCTTCGATCCTGGTTCTCGATGAAGCGACGAGCGCCCTCGATAGCGAAAGCGAAAAGCTCATCCAGGCCAGTCTCGATACGCTCATGAAAAACCGCACAAGTATCGTGATCGCGCATCGCCTCAGTACGATCGCGAAACTCGACCGGATCATCGTGCTCGAAAACGGCCAGATCGTTGAAGACGGCTCGCACAAAGAACTGATCGCGCAACAGGGCGTCTACGCATCCCTCTGGGCTCATCAAAGTGGCGGCTTTATCGAGGAGTAAAAAAGAACGCCCATCGCGGGCGTTCTTTTTTACCTGTCACGTATAGGTCTTAGCTCTTGGCGTCAACGTTGCTCTGTTTTGGCTCGTCTTGACCCTTGCCACCTGGACGAGACTCTTCAGCCTGAGACTCCTGGTCGGTATCTGCGCCATTTTCTGACTCAACAGCCTCTTCATCTTCTGCGTCACCGCCTGCTGACTCGTTGGCAGCTTGCATCGCAGCAGGTTCCCAGACGCTCGCAACCATCAGGTCGGTAATACTTGGTTTCTCTTCGTCAGGGTTATCATGGTGGCCATCGTCGTGCTCTACGAACTCAACACCACTTGGCAAATCAGCATCGGCAAGCGTCACACGCTCACCGGCTTCTGCGAGGTGTGCGATCGATACCCGTACCGCATCAGGGAGGTCCATCGGCAACGCTCTAACCTCAACTTTGTCGAGCGCCTGAAGAACGATCAAACCAGCCTTTTCGGCCTCTGATTCGCCTTCACCAACCAACATGATAGGCACTTCTGCGATCACCGGGTCACTGGCTTTGACGGCGTGAAACGAAACATGTTTAATGGTTCGTTTCACTGGATCGTGATCAACGTCTTTGATCATGGCGATTTTTTTCTTGCTACCGATCGTCAGGTGAACGGGTGCATGTTTGCCTGCCTCGGCATATGCCTTGGCGACAAGGTTATTTGCCACCTGCGCGCTAATCGGTTCAATACCTGGACCATAGACAACCACCGGGACCAAACCCTCCCGCCGCAGTTTTGCGACCTTTTTGCCGTGCACGGTGCGTTCATCTAGTTTCAGTGTTACTTTATCTCCCATATCTCTCCTTCCGGATACTTTTACGGAGCTAGTATTGTGCTTATAGTATACCACGTATCAGAGGTGGCGTGGTACAATCAACCCTAGCATGAAAAAATACCTCCCCTTTGTGATTGCGTTTATCGTCCTCTGTCTCGGCGCCATTGGCTATCTCACCATCGATCACTACGGCCTCGACGCGCTCATAAATCTCGTCGGTGTTGCCGGTATCGCCGGTATCGTTTTTGCCGAATCGGGCTTGCTCATCGGGTTCTTTTTGCCTGGAGATAGCCTGCTGTTTACGGCTGGCTTCCTGGTGCACCAGAACATACTGGACTTCAATATCCATGTACTTGCAGCTATCCTTTTCACTGCGGCAGCGCTTGGTGACAATGTCGGCTACGCTTTTGGCCAGCGGGTTGGTCGCAGGCTGTTTCACAAAGAAGACTCCTTGCTATTTCGCAAGGAAAATCTTCATCGGGCAGAATATTTTTATGAACAGAACGGCGCCAAAACTATCGTATTAGCCCGTTTCGTACCGGTGATACGTACCTTTGCGCCGATCATTGCCGGTATCAGCAGCATGCGCTATCGAACATTTTTTATATATAACCTTTTTGGTGCGTTTTTATGGGCGGTTGGCCTCACCTACCTAGGCTACTTTGCCGGTAATGCCATCGAAGCGGCCGGTATCAATATCGAATATGTTATCCTCGGCATCATCTTTGTCTCCATCCTACCGCCGATCATCCACGTCCTCAAAGAACCAAAGAGCCGCGCAGCACTAAAGCATCACGCAAAGCGCGTGACGACTCGCAAAAAATAACGACTTTCTTTCTACCGTCGAGGTTTCTTCCAGGGGAAGGTATGACGCATCGCTCGGAGTACTGCTGGCTTTTCATGTTTGTACGCAAGATAGGCGAAAACTGACGCGAACAATGCGCCGACCCACCCAACGATTAAGTCAGATATCGTATCACGCAAACCATCACCCTGGTACTCTCTTCCGATCAACCATACTGTATCCGGCTGGCTCCAGCGCTGCATGTTCGCTCTAAACAGCGCATCCATCGTGAACTCAAAGATCTCCCATCCAACCGCAATGACCGTCGCAAATGCGAACGCAAAGACCGCAATAAACAGCGGGCTGATCGCCATGTTGTAACGGGCGTTGAAGAAATATACCATCAAAAATCCGACCAAACCGACGATCACACCAGAGATCGTGTGCAACATATCGTCCCACCACCAGAATGACTTATAGGCGCCGAGTAGTTCACCGGCGACCAAGGCTGCGATGGCGAACACGATCAACACCCCCAGCAAGATATAGGGGACGTTTTTTATGAGGCCACGACTGTGCCTGATGGTTTTACTGGTACTTCGCTTCATCGTCTCTCTACTAAAGCAGTTGTTTGAGATATTTGCCAGTCGCACTGTCAGGATTTTTGGCAACCTGTTCTGGAGTACCTTCGGCAACAACCTTGCCGCCACCAGCCCCGCCTTCGGGACCCATGTCGATGATATGATCGGCAGATTTGATGACATCGAGGTTGTGTTCGATGATCACCATGCTGTTTCCAGTGTTGACGAGTGCTTGCAAAACATGGAGAAGTTTCTTGACATCTGCGCTATGCAAGCCGGTTGTTGGTTCGTCTAGGATATATATCGTTTTGCCGGTCGCGCGACGTGACAACTCAGTCGCGAGCTTGATACGCTGAGCCTCACCGCCAGAAAAGGTTGTCGCCGGTTGGCCGAGCTTGATATAACCGAGGCCGACTTCAACGAGGGTATCCATCTTGCGTTTTATAGCGGGAAGATTTTCGAAAAACTCGGCCGCATACTCAACGGTCATATCGAGCACGTCAGAGATTGTCTTTCCTTTGTAGGTAATCTCGAGGGCTTCGCGGTTGTAGCGTTTACCCTTACAGACTTCACACTCTACATAGACGTCGGGCAGGAAATGCATCTCAATCTTTATGACACCGTCACCCTGACAATTTTCACAGCGACCGCCACGAACGTTAAAGCTAAACCGCCCGGCTTTGTAGCCACGAATCTCGGCCTCTGGTGTGCTCGCAAACAGTTCACGAATAGCCGTAAAGACACCTGTGTACGTTGCTGGATTTGAGCGCGGCGTACGGCCGATAGGGCTCTGGTCGATGACGATCGCTTTATCGAGCTGATCTATCCCCTCGATAGCGTCGTGACTACCTGGAACGTCATGAGCACGGTGTAGCCGTGCCGCCAGCTCTTTGGCGAGAATGTCGTTAATAAGCGTCGACTTGCCAGAACCGCTAACTCCACTAACAACCGTCATTACACCAAGCGGCACCTCCACATCAACATTTTTGAGGTTATGTTCACGCGCATTCTTTATAAAAAGCACGTTGCCACTACCCTTGCGTCGCTTTTTCGGCACCGGAATAGATTGCTTGCCGCTGAGATACTGTCCAGTGATACTATTATCATTTTTCGCCACTTCGTCGGGCGTACCGACCGCACAGATCTCGCCACCATGAACACCGGCTCCCGGGCCGATATCGAGCAAGTAGTCCGCTTCACGAATAGTATCTTCATCATGCTCCACGACAATGACAGTATTACCGAGGTCACGGAGATGCTTCAACGTTGCAATCAGACGGTCATTATCGCGCTGATGAAGGCCAATCGATGGTTCATCGAGTACATAGAGTACCCCCTGTAGGCCAGAACCAATCTGCGTTGCTAGGCGAATACGCTGCGCTTCCCCACCGGACAGCGTGTTAGCGGCGCGGCTGAGCTCTAGATATGTCAGACCGACGTCCGACATAAAGCCGAGACGAGACGTTATTTCTTTAAAAATCTGTTCCGAAATCTGTCGCTCACGCTCATCGAGCTTGAGGGTGTTTCGAAACAGCTCGAGTGCGTCAACGACGCTCAAGTCAGAAATGTCCATGATATTGAGTCCATGGATGGTAACAGCCAATACTTCAGGTTTGAGGCGCTTGCCCTGACAGGCGTGACAGGATCGCTCGCGCATAAATCGCTCGATGTCGCGGCGCATAAACTCACTGTCGGTTTCCTTGTGCCGTCGCTCAAGGTTCGGTATAACCCCCTCGTATGCCGAATCAAAATGTCGCCCGACATTCAGCTTGACGCGATACTTTTGGCTACCCGTTCCGTAGAGAATCTTCTCCAAGTCCTCGCCACTCAAATCACCCACCTTAGTGTGAACCGAGAAGCCATGGGCTTCGCCGACTGCGGCGAGCTTTTTCATATACCAAGCGTCGGAGTTCACCCGGTTGTATGGACGAATGGCACCTTCGGCAATCGTCAGGTTTGGGTTAAAAACGAGCTCAGGGTCAACTTCAAGACGATTTCCGAGCCCGGTACATACCGGACAGGCACCAAACGGCGAGTTAAAGCTAAAGAGTCGCGGCTCAAGCTCCGGGATGACAATATCCGGATGGTCCACACAAGCATATCGCTGCGAATAAAGATGGGTTTCATCGGTATCAGCGTCGAGCACCATAACCGTACCGCCTCCGATATCGAGCCCCTGCTCGACAGACTGGGCGACGCGACCACGACTTTCCTCATTTATAACGACACGGTCGACGACAATTTCGATCGAGTGTTTGTATTTCTTGTCGAGTTCAGGGAATTCGTCGAGTGCATAGATAACGCCGTCGACTCGGGCGCGGGCAAAACCGAGGCGAGTATACTGCTCCGGCACATGCGCAAACTCACCCTTTTTGTCGATAACGACGGGTGCCATTAGCATGAGCCGTTTGCCGTCACCGAGCTTCATCACCTCATCCACGATCACTTGTGGTGTGCGGCGAGTGACGGGGTTACCGTCGATTGGACAGTGCGGTATGCCGACACGGGCAAAAAAGAGACGTAGGTAGTCATAGATTTCCGTGACCGTTGCCACCGTCGAACGGGGATTGCGACTCGTTGACTTCTGGTCGATAGAAATCGCCGGACTAAGACCTTCGATCTGGTCGACGTCGGGCTTCTCCATCAAACCGAGGAATTGCCTGGCATAACTACTCAGGCTCTCAACGTAGCGACGCTGGCCTTCGGCATAGATCGTATCGAACGCAAGAGAAGATTTCCCCGACCCGCTGAGACCGGTGATAACGACCAATTTATCACGCGGTATTTCTACGGAAACGTTCTTTAGATTGTGCTCACGCGCACCGGTAACTCGGATAACCTCTGACATAACTCATCCATTATACTCTGTTATGCCTCTCTATGTCACGAATGCGAGTATACTAAGGCCATGAAACGCACGCAGCAACGTTGGGAACGACTACCTGATCGCATCCGCCGTCCACTCGTTATCATACTGGGAGGTCTGCTAATAATCCTCGCCGGCCTCGTCGGATGGATTCCCGGTCCCGGTGGCTCGGTAATATTCCTACTCGGTATAGCTGTGCTCGCAACAGAGTTCGAGTGGGCAGAGCGTTTGCGCGACTATCTTCTCGGTCTCATCAAATCTATCGGTCGCTATATGCAGCGACACCCTGCCTACAGCCTAGCGTTTATCTTCGCTGGCGCAGTTATCATCGGGTGGTTGTTCTTCCTCCTCTATACTCATATAATCTAGTTGATTTTTGTTCACTTTTATGATAGTATAGTCCGATGAATACACGCGTGATTTTTTGGGCCAGCGTAGCGATAGTGTCGCTTTTCGTGTGTGTGAAAACCCCTCTTTTACCGATGGTGTTTGCGCTTCTTATCATGGGAATTATACCGGGAACCGGTGCCGTTGTACCGGCCTGGATTATGCTACTTATCTACCCGCTCGTTTTTGTCGGTGCCATCATATGGCTCACGCGGCAATCACTGCTTGTTGGCGCCCCTCAGCAACCGAAGCTAAGCCGAGCAAAGACTGTCTCCCCTAAAAAGAAACGATCACCACAAGCTAAAACCAGCAGTCGTCGTTATCGAGCCGCTAAAGGTCAGAAGGCATAACGCTTTCAGCCCAGAGCTGCAATTCCTCGAGCAGATAGGTGTCGCGACTATACGCGGCTATTTTTTTGAGCTGCTCCAGATATGTCGGTAGCTGATTTTTTAGCTTTTCGGCGCGATATGCTTCCCAGCGCACCATCTCCTCTTCACTGAGACTTGAGGGGAATGATCGGGCCTTGTAGCGGAACAACAGTTCTCCAAGACGGCTATCAGTGAAAGCGGGATGAAAGTCAGCCAACTCGTTGGCGTCAGCCGCACGGACGGCGGCAATCCTACCTTTGTCTTTATCGCTCACAAAGCCATCATAAAGCTGCGCCTCAACATCGCTGCTCGGCTCAAACGGCTCGCGCATTTCGAATGCTTCACGAACCGCACCCCCAAAGCCAGGGTTCGCGGCAAGCACAGCGATATGTTTCTGAATCGTGCCGAGATCAACCGACAACCTTTGCCGTGAGGCTTCGTCTAACACTCCCATCGGAGCAACCGCTGGGCACTTGTTATAGCTCAATTCTTTAACAGGTAGCCTTTGGTATCCTTCACGCTCACGCGCCGTGCGATCGGCAAAAATAACACTCGCGAGCGCAGCTGGTGATGCTGTCAGGAAGGGTGTTGGATCGTAGCGCAGGTCATAAACGAGCACTGAACCGGGTTTGGCGCTCGGCGCAATCGGGAATGCAACGGTCGTTTTCTCGAACTGCGCATCATAGCGACCAGACGCATAAACAAACGGTTGAGGGTCTTCGAGATTAACTAGCTTGGCAACGGCCTTTTTATCACGCAGCCCGAGTAGATACTCAAATAATTTGCCGTGCTCGTTGCGGATGAGTTTCGCGACACCGATCAGTGCCTCGACATCGCTGAGCGCGTCATGAGCTTTGGTGTGATCGAGCCCGTTTATTTTGCTGATCAGCTCGAGTTTGTTAACGGCTTTGCCGTTTTCATCAACAGGCCATTTGATGCCATCGGGCCTGAGCGCACGGGTCATGCGAACAACGTCAAGCATATCCCATCGGCTACGACCTTCGGACCAGGCCCATTCGTATGGATCGTAAAAATTCCGCCAGAACGTATGCCGGATAAACTCGTCGTCAAACCGAACGCTATTAAAACCAACCGTGATAGTATCGGCCGTAAAAACCTGATCCATCAGTAACCTGCAAAACTCTGGCTCGCTATAGCCATCCGCGAGCGTTGACTGCGGCGTGATGCCGGTCACCATTACCGCACCTGGGTCGGGTAATATATCGTCACTGAGCTTGACCATGATATTGATTGGCTCACCGATCTGATTGAGGTCCATGTCAGTCCTGATACCGGCAAATTGCATGATGCGGCTAAAACGCGGATTGAGGCCGCTCGTCTCTAAGTCATAAAAGAAAAATGTCTTCATACACGTCTCACTATAACAGCAGGGTGAATAAATTACCTTTCGCTCAATAGGTGCATTTCTGTACACGTGGTATTATTAGCTCATGACGCGACTCGAGACCAAACAGGCTCTCAATGCACTTCTCGAGATGATCGGGTCTCGAGGACTTTCTGGGGTGTCTACTCCGGCTAACACCTTGCTTGAGGCACTCGAACAGCTCGATGCCTTTCCTGATCATCTGACACGTGACGAGCGGCGGGCGTTAGTCGCCAACCTTCGCCGCCAAGGCTTGGTCGAAGTATCTCGCCATGGCGATGAGCTTGTTTTGCAACCATCCGTCAAAGGTATTCATCGATTGCAGCGAGCCCAGATACACGAACTGTTCGTGCAACCCCAGCAGCGCTGGGATGGTGTTTGGCGCATGATCAGCTACGACATCCCGGCAAACTACGGCAAACAGCGCCGACTCTTTACCGCCGAACTTCACCGTCTCGGCTTTACGCTCATCAAGGACAGTACCTGGTTCCACCCGTACCCCTGTTTTGACGCAGTCTCAGAGCTCGTCGCTTACTGCGGTCTGACGAACCATGTGATGGTGGCTGAGATCGCCCGCATCGACGAAAATAGTTTGCGTCGACTGCTCAAGGCCTATCCGACACTTCGTTCATAATCGATATACAAAAAGCTCACTAACCAGGTGAGCAGTAAAAAAGTGGAAATAATTATCTCTATGCTGCCAGCTAGTCTTCGAGCTCGTCGAGCGTCATTCGGTATTCTGCCGCCTCACCGAAGACCACGATAGAGGAGCCATCGGCACCTTTGCGCAGCAAGTCGTGCGTGACCCCGAGCTTCTTCATGATGTCACGCAGCCGATTTACGCTATGCACGTTGCCGTAATCAGTACGGGCAGCGAACTTTTCGATCTTTGGTCCGGTCACGACAAACGCTCCCTCTTCGAGCCTAACGCGCCACTGTTCATCCTTTTGTCGATCGCTGAGGGTAATCAGCGTCTCATCTTCAGGAGCATCCTGCTGCTCGGCTTCTGCCGCAGCCTGTTCGGCTCGAACGCGGGCGACCTCGCTAGCCAATGCGCGAAGCACCTCAGTAACACCGGCATGAGCCGTCGAGGATAACGCAAGGATACGAGCGTCTGATGAAGCGGCCGCACGAATCGAGTCCATTTGCGCCTCTACGAGATCATCGTCCAGCCCATCTATCTTGCTCAGTGCGATGATCTCCGGAAGATCCGCTAGCGAGCTGCTGTAGTTTTCTAACTCATAACGAATCGTTTTATACGCCTGGCCTGGGTCGTCGGTGTAAGCATCAATCAGATGGAGAATAACCGCCGTTCGTTCGATATGCTTCAAAAAAGCATCGCCGAGCCCTTTACCCTCACTCGCGCCCTCGATCAGCCCAGGAATATCAGCAACGAGCAAGCTCGTGTTATCAATATCAGCCACACCGAGGTTCGGCGTTAGAGTGGTGAACGCATAGTCAGCGATTTCGGGGCGAGCGTTGCTCACGACGCTGAGAAAGGTAGATTTGCCAGCGTTCGGAAAGCCAACCAAACCAACATCGGCGATCAGCTTGAGCTCGAGTCGGGCCTCGAACTCATCACCCTTTTCGCCGAGCTCCGCGACTCGAGGCGTTTGTCTGGTTGAGCTTTTAAAGTGAGCGTTGCCAAAGCCACCGTCGCCGCCCTTGGCGATGACGACACGCTGTCCTGGTGCTACCAGATCAGCAAGAACCTCATCCTTTCGATAAATAATGGTGCCGACCGGGACTCTGACGATCTTGTCGGCGCCGCTTTTTCCGTGTCGACGTCGCATAGTGCCCGGTTCGCCATTTTCGGCCTTTAGTTCTCTTTTGATGCGAAAATCTACCAGGGTCGAAGTGTTTTCGTCTGCCATAAAGACGACGTCTCCGCCGCGGCCACCGTCGCCGCCATCTGGTCCACCTTTGTCGACGTATTTTTCAGTACGAAAACTGACACGGCCATCACCGCCGCGACCCGCACTGACCTGAACAACTGCATTATCGACAAACATATCCCTACCAGTCTAGCGCACGCACCCCTTTACGCCAAACACGCCACCTCTGAGGGCGGCGTGTTTCTGAACTTCCTGTTTCCAAAAAGGCTTGTTAGTGGATGTAGTTGAACCGTGCCGCTTGAGCCGCGTCTAATGTCCGATCCATTGTAACTCGGTTCCAGCCTCTGTAGTTCATCTCGGAGAGCAGGACGTTACCGTTCGCATCAACGCTCTCTACGATTGCCACGTGGCCCCACGGTGGTGCCGAATACGGATCATGAAGCACGGCGCCTACTGCGGGAGTATTGTTCACGAGGTAGCCGCTGCTGCGAGCATTATAGGCCCAGCTGACCGCGTCGCCCCAGAAGCTTCCAATAGGCCGGCCAAGCTCAGCCCGGCGGTTGTATGCGTACCAGGTACAGTAGCCGTAACTGTATCGGTTACCGACGTTTGCAGCGCTGCCACTACCACCGAATGAATTTGATGCGTACGAAACCACAGCTCGTGGCGCCACGTAGCCTGGGCGCTCGGTTGTCGGCAGGATTCCGCCTGGGAGGACGATTTGCTGTCCAGCCGCAAGACCACTGAGCTCGAGGTCGTTATAGCTCACGAGGCGTTCACGGTTCGTACTGTAACGCTGAGCGATACTATCGATAGTATCCCCACCCTTAACGGTGTAGATTACACCATCGATATTTGGGATTTTGAGAGTAAGTCCGACGGTGAGCGCATCACCGGTCAAGTTGTTGGCCCACTTTATCGTGTCTGCGCTTACGCCGTATTTGGCCGCAACTGACTGAGCCGTATCACCTACTACCGTTACGTAGCTTGAGATGCCTCGTAGGTCAGAGACTTCCACGATCTGCGGTTTTGTGAGGACACTGCTGCCAGCCTGGGCAAGCTCTGCTTTGGCAGAAAGTGAGATAGATAAGTTCGAAACGTTGGATGCGATAGCGAGTCCAGCCGTCTCAGCCGTCGTAGCGGCGAGATCAGCGGCGACACGTTGATCAACCGATGGATTATCTTCGCGCAGGGCATTGGCGCCTGCCGAAGTTTGAGCGGCCACCTGTTTTTCAACGGGTGACTGATAGCCAACTGATACCACGCTCGCGATGAGCGTCAGTACAGCAACATAGGTCATAACTGAACTTACTTTCGTAAGCGCTTTTCCCTGCTTAGGCTTAGCCCCGGCAGTGACCGATGTAGAGTTACGTATGGTGATTCTCCGTGTGCGCTATCACTAGTGCACGGCTACCGTTACTATGTCTTTCTTTTTTGTTTTCTATAACTGATAAACAAAAAACAGAGTGCGCGTCGACCTTAGTTCGCTTAGTTAGTGCTATGAAACAAGTTGTTTGTTGGCACTCGTACGACAGTCCACGGTAGGCATGCTGTCGTGACCCCATCCCACCCAGCTAGTTCTCTAAAGAACAGTAGTCAAGTGAAGCTCACAACCGTATGCAACTTTAGTATATCAACTATTGATTATAGTGTCAATTTGTTTTCTAGTATAAAGTTTATTGACACAGAACCCGGCAGTGGGCAGCAATGTTTGCGTTATGCTCGGCCTCGGTGTGAGCAAAGAATGTTTTTCCTTCATCGGGGCCATCGCCGGCCACAAAGTAGAGAAAATCACCAGGAGCAGGAAACGCAACCGCCTCGAGTGCACTTGGGTTCATGTTCGAGATCGGGCCCGGTGGAAGGCCAGCGTATTTCCTCGTGTTGTATGGCGAGTCCAGACTCGGCGAGGCCTTGGCGCCCGTCTGCTCTGCCGCATACATATAGGTAACGTCCGAACCGAGCTGGATACCTTCGCTATAACGCCGCAGGAACACTTGAGCGACCTGCTTTTGGTCGACGGGGTCGGTTACTTCCTTTTGGACAATCGAGGCCAGTGTCACCGCCTGGTGAATAGTTAGTTTGCGTTTAGCGAATTCTTCGAGGTATTTCTTTTCCTGAAGCGTGTCATACATCTCGTCAAAAACCCTCTCAAACAGCGCCTGCAGCGTCTGATCGGCATTCATGCGATAGGTCTCAGGGTAGAGATAGCCCTCGAGGGTGGCTCCAGCTGGCATGGTGGCCAGAAGCGGATGATTATAGGTGGCGTTAAACGCGATATCTATCTCATCATCGCTAAAGCCGTCCTGCTTGAAGCGCTCACGCAACTCGGCAAGTGTCATGCCTGGCAGTATCGTGATATTGAGCTCATCAGTTTTACCACTCGTCATATGTTCTACTATAGTTGCCACACTTTGATTTGCCGAAAGCACATAACCGCCCGCCTGGAGTTTGCTGCGGGTGCCACTCAGCTGGGTGTAGAGGTTAAATGCCAGCCTGCTCCGAATGAGATCGTGCTCATGAAGCACCTCAGCGATACTCACAGAGGTGTCGCCGGGGGCGACCACGACACGAACCGATGTAGGCTCCTCAGACGCGGGCGAGATTGCCCAGCTATACCATGCCACCGACGCCGCGCATAGCGCAGCAACTACCGCGGTAATCAAGCAAGCAAGCATGACGAGTAAACGTCGGCGCGGACGCTTGGGGTTTGATGGATCTATTGACGGCGTGGTTAGTTCTGCATCGACAACAGGTTGCGGCAACATGCCTTCCGGCGCAGCCTCGGAACCAGCGGGGCGTTGAGCAGGTTTTCGAGGCGGCCTAATATCCATACGTCTCCTCTAGGTAGTCACCTAGTATTATGGCCGCGGCGTGAGCATCGATATCGGCTTTCGTATACGTCTTCTGGTGCTGCTTGAGGTAGTCCTCAGCAAGAACCGATGTCAGTGATTCATCTTGAAATACGATCGGTACCGAAAATTTTTCGAGTTGTTTAGCAATCTTTTCAGTATAGGCGGTCTGGGCGGTCGTTTCACCTTGCTGATTACGAGGGTAGCCAACCACGAGAACCGCCGGCTGCACCTCGGCCACTAGCTGGCGAATGCGGTCGTACTCGAGGCCGTCAACCTGCACAGTCGTGACCGGAAAGGCGATGCGAACTTCGCTATCCGCTTGAGCAACCCCGATGCGTTTCTCTCCAATGTCGAGGGCAAGGAACGCGTGCTTAGTTTTCGTCATGCTGAACGATGAACTTGATAGTGATCTTGTCGGCATTGTTCGGCGCCTTCGTCACCCAGAACGGAGAGAACTTAACCGTGACATCCTCGACGCCCTGGATCGTCTCGATTTGCTGCTGGATTTCTCCTGCGCGCTTGCCGATCAGTTGTTTCGCGAGGGCCTTGTCGTCGATGTTTGGCCCAACCTGTGCGGTAGCTTGTGCTCGAACGTTGTAAACGCCATCTTTCTTTTCAAACTGAGCGAATGTCGTTGACTCGTCGCCACTCTCATAAATCTTCTGGTTTTTCTCGCCACTGATCTGGCTCTTCGTGAATGTGTCGTAGACCCCGCGGAGATCAGAACGGGCGATGCCGACCAGCCGATAGGTTGTTTCTGCGGTTAGTTTCGCCGTCGTAGCCTCTTGATCCAGTGCGGGTGAACTGGTAGGTTCAGCGGGTTCTGCTTCAAAGCTCTCTTGGATTACGACAACGTTATCGTCAAACTGTTTCAGAAGGTCTTTCTTTACGGCATCAGCTTTTTGCGCCTGAAGTTGTTCTTTCGCCTTTTCAATATCGGCCTGAGAGACTACGGTTACAGTCTTGTCGGTTCCACCGCTTGTGGCGTCGTCTAATTCTCCGCTCGCTCCATCAAAACTTCCGCTGACACTGCCGCTCGCTCCGTTATATTTCGAGCCGCCATTGATCGCCGTAATACCGACCGTTGCGGTGCCTGGACATAAATGGTCGGCCCCACACTCATTGCCGAAAGTCAGTGTCGCTTTCGGTACGGTAACGGCCGAGGTAGTTACAAAGCCAAGCCCAGAGCTCGTAACAACTTGCGTCCCTGCTGAGATGTTCGCGGCACTGCCTTCGGAATTTTCAAACGACACCGTTCCAGTTGCTTTTTCACCGACTTCTTTTTTGCCAGTAGCAGTAAAGTCAACGCTCGCGGCCTTTTTGGTTTCCTTGACGATAGCTGGCACGATACCTTGCGCAGCATCAAGTTTTGCGTCAGGACGCAACTGGAGTGGTTTATTGATACTGACGACATTTGTTTTGGCGGTTATAGCAACGGTCGCTTTACCGGCGAAGAAAATCGCCCAGACGAGAAAAATAAGTGCAAGTACGCCGAGACCGCCAAAAATGAACAGTTTCTTGCGGAACGAATCAAAATCAGGAATCTTTGAGCCACGTTTCGGGGCTCGGGCGGCGGCTTTTTTTGCAGCGAACGGCGCGCTGAGCACAGCATCATCGGGCATATCGATGGTTTCAACGGCGTCATCAGTGCTATCGAAAGATGGCGCCTCAGCCGTGCGAGCCAGCTCTCCGACGGGCAACTCTTCGCCGTTGATTACTTCCTCCTCATCGAGTTTCATGGCGGTAATCGATGGGATCTCGGGTTTTGACTGGAGGTTTTTGGCAACCGGCAGCGAAAGTCCGGCCGCTAGGCCAGAGAGTGCGTGATCATTCGTGATCAAAACCACGCGTTTTTTAACGCTCGTAGCGGCACGTTGGAGTAGCTTGAGATTGACCGCGCTCTGCAGCACGCCGATACGTTTTGGCGGCACGAGAGCAACGATCGACGTCTTGCTCGTCTTTACTTTTTCGATAACGGAAGTGATATCGTCATCGATATCGATGTAGATGACATCTTTTTTTGGGTCAGTACTCATACTCGTAGGATGCGATTTAATTTTTCTTTTACACTATCTGTGTCGGAACTACCTACTATCGTATCATATCCGACACGCAACAGACCCATGCCAGTGATAAAGCTATGATCAAGATCGGAGTTTGTTTTGTCGGTGATTCCGACGATGTCGCTCGGGCTGACATGCTGTACGGTTGGGCGTTTCGTAAACGGAAGCTCCTTGTACCAGTCCTGGCTTTTTAGAGCATCAACGAGCTTACTAAGGCTTGAGCCGCCACCGCAAAGCAGAATCCTGTTTGGTAGGTGGTCAACAGAGTCAAACTCGCTGAGAGCCAGCTCGACACCGCCAAGCCAGACTTCGAGGGTTTTATCGATTGAGCTGTTGACCTGTTTTGCAACCGAAGCCTTTAGGCTCTCATCATCGACGTTGACCTTGAGTTTCTCGGCATCCGCGTAGCTCAGCTCCATGTCGCTCGCAATCGTACGAGTGAAGCTCCGGCCGCCGATACCGAACATCTTTGTGCCTTCGACGCCGCCATCGTTAACGACGGCGATATCGGTCGTTCCACCACCAACGTCAGCTAGAATCGCTGTGAATGTACTGCTCGCATCAGTGCCGAGCACGCTACGGGATACGGCAAATGGCTCCGCGGCAACTGCAATCAGATCGAGATCGAGCTCACCGGCAGCACGTTCGAGCGCACCGATATGAACCATCGGCGCAAATGCCGTATAGATCTGTATGGCAACGTCTTTGCCCTGAAAACCGATCGGGTTGGAAACTTTGTAGCCATCGATATGGATACTAACGTCTTTACTTTTTCGATAACGGAAGTGATATCGTCATCGATATCGATGTAGATGACATCTTTTTTTGGGTCAGTACTCATACTCGTAGGATGCGATTTAATTTTTCTTTTACACTATCTGTGTCGGAACTACCTACTATCGTATCATATCCGACACGCAACAGACCCATGCCAGTGATAAAGCTATGATCAAGATCGGAGTTTGTTTTGTCGGTGATTCCGACGATGTCGCTCGGGCTGACATGCTGTACGGTTGGGCGTTTCGTAAACGGAAGCTCCTTGTACCAGTCCTGGCTTTTTAGAGCATCAACGAGCTTACTAAGGCTTGAGCCGCCACCGCAAAGCAGAATCCTGTTTGGTAGGTGGTCAACAGAGTCAAACTCGCTGAGAGCCAGCTCGACACCGCCAAGCCAGACTTCGAGGGTTTTATCGATTGAGCTGTTGACCTGTTTTGCAACCGAAGCCTTTAGGCTCTCATCATCGACGTTGACCTTGAGTTTCTCGGCATCCGCGTAGCTCAGCTCCATGTCGCTCGCAATCGTACGAGTGAAGCTCCGGCCGCCGATACCGAACATCTTTGTGCCTTCGACGCCGCCATCGTTAACGACGGCGATATCGGTCGTTCCACCACCAACGTCAGCTAGAATCGCTGTGAATGTACTGCTCGCATCAGTGCCGAGCACGCTACGGGATACGGCAAATGGCTCCGCGGCAACTGCAATCAGATCGAGATCGAGCTCACCGGCAGCACGTTCGAGCGCACCGATATGAACCATCGGCGCAAATGCCGTATAGATCTGTATGGCAACGTCTTTGCCCTGAAAACCGATCGGGTTGGAAACTTTGTAGCCATCGATATGGATACTAACGATCGCTGAGTTGACGAGCTTTACCTCGACATCTTTGTTGCCTGTCTCGAGGGCGATCTGTTTCTGTGCTTTGGTTTGTGCACGTTCTTGAACCTTTTCGATGATAAATTCCATCTCGTTGATATCGAGCGCACGATCAGG
>CAMPIR010000006.1 GCA_946886435.1 uncultured Candidatus Saccharibacteria bacterium
CACTCTATCACTGGACGGTGCCGGTGTGGTTTCAGGAGAAGGGCGGCTTTGAACGGAGCAGTAATGTAAAGTTTTTCGCCCGATACGCCGAAAAAGTCATCGACGAGTACCACCAGGATATTCGATACATCACGACTATCAACGAACCAGACACTGTCATCAGTCACGGCTACATCACACTCGACCATCCGCCACAGCAACGCTCGTTCCTAAAGGCGTTCATCGTCTACCGAAATCTCATGAAGGCGCACAAAGTGGTCTATGTCTATGCGCACAAAAAGAGCCGACGCCTCAAAGTCGGCTTCACCAAGTCGTATGCCTGGGTACGGGCCGGGGATGAACGCGCCCTAACGCGATTGGCGGTCCGGGTTGATTTTTGGCTACGTGACGACCTTGTGATCCGCTATGTTCGTCGCAAGTTAGATTTCCTCGGGGTCAACTATTATTTTTCCGACCAACATATTGGCGCTAGGATCGTAAACGAACAGGAAAACCTCAACGACCTCGGTTGGGAGATGCGACCCAGCGATCTCAAACATGTTCTGGTTCGACTCGGTAAGTGGAAACTCCCCATCCTAATCACCGAGTCTGGTGTAGCCGACCGTCACGATACGTACCGCAAGCAATGGATCGCCCAGTCGTTGGCCGCCGTGGCTGCAGCCCGCCAAGCCGGCGTCGATGTCATAGGCTATCTGCACTGGAGCTTGTTTGACAACTTTGAGTGGGCCTACGGGCGCTGGCCGAGGTTCGGTTTGATCGAAATCGATTATGCCAACGATAAGAAACGTATTGTTCGACCAAGTGGTATTTGGTACGGCAAACTCGTCAAAAAGATGCGAGGACTCTAAAAGATGCCCGACGAAGCGCTCAGCGGCGCATCATTTGTCGTTATCGGCGGCGGAACCGGTAGTTTTACGCTCCTGAGCGGTCTCAAGCAGTATGTTCAGGACATTACCGCGCTCGTTAATATGGCGGACGATGGCGGCTCGACTGGCCAGCTCAGAGATGAACTTGGCGCGTTGCCGCCCGGTGATATCCGGCAGTGCCTCGTCGCACTCAGTAATACGCCGAAAGTTCGCGACTTGTTTAACTATCGATTTGAAGACGGCAGCTTGTCCGGGCACGCATTCGGCAATCTGTTTTTGACGGCGCTGGAAAAGATGACTGGAAACTTCCTCGAGGCGGTCGAGCTCGCGAGTGATGTACTCAACATCACCGGCCGCGTTGAACCGGTTACGATGAGTGACGTGACGCTCTGCGCTGAGGGCAAGGACGGCAAGCCGGTAAAAGGCGAGTTTACTATCGCGCATCAGGAGCTGGCCACAAAACCGCGGATTTGGCTGGAGCCGGAGGCGGTCGCTAACCCACGTGCTATCGCCGCTATCGCTGCGGCCGATGTCGTGGTTATTGCTCCTGGTAACCTTTATGGTAGCCTGGCACCGGCGCTCAGTGTGTCGGGCATCGGACAGGCGCTGCGCGAAACAACGGCTACCTGTGTTTATATCGCCAACCTTGTAACAAAGCCTGGTCCGACGAGCCAGTATAAGGTGCATGATTTTGCTGATGAGATCGAACGCTTGGCTGGTGGGGCGTTCCTCGATTATGTTGTTTTTAATAGTGACCATCCGAGTCAGGCATTGCTTGAGCGCTACGCGAGCGAGGGCGAGTATGGTGTTGAGGTTGATAACGATGAGATCGTCAAGCGACCATGGCGCGCAAAAGGCGCACCGATCTTGGCGCGCGAGGTGTGGGACGGCGCTCAAGCGAGCGACCCATTGATCTCAAGTCGGAGTTTTATCCGCCATAACGCTGATGCCGTCGCCCGGCAACTAATGAGGATATATTTCGCATGATCGTATACCTAGACCTAGACCGAACACTGTTTGATACCGAGAAAACCGGTGAGATCTGGCAAGTTGTCGGACGGCTATACCCGCAGGTTGATACGGAGCAGTCGTACCGACAGCGTGAACAGTACTATGGCATGGTTGGTGATCTGTATTTCTATGACATGAGCGCGCAGCTGCGTGATTTTGGGCTTGATCCAGAGACGGTCTACGCTGAACTGCAAAAAACTGAGCTGGCCGATGGCCGGTTCGAGTTTTCGGGTTGCCGCGAACTCATCGAGACGCTTGGCAAGCACGCCGAGGTGCAGGTGTTTACGTTCGGAATGGATGACTTCCAGCGTTTCAAGGCATCACTCTGTCCTTCGCTCAGGGGACTGCAGGTGATTACGACCCTACGAGCCAAAGCAGAGGTGCTCGATGACACGGAAACGGAGTGTTGGCTGGTGGATGACAAGCCGATCGGTGACGAGCTGCCGAGCTCGGTTAGTTTCGTCCAGGTGGCGCTCGAAGGTCAGCCTGCGAGCCTCGATGAGCCTTGGCCAACGATGACCAGCCTGGAGCAGGTCAGGGAATTCTTTGTGGACGTGTTTGCAGACCAGAACATTGACAAATAACAAAGCTTATGCTAATATGTACTTATGAGTACTAAAACAAACAGCGCAAAAACAAAACAACTGCCCGTAGTGTTGCAGACAGGTGAGGATCTGAAAAACGCCCTTTTGGTCGTTTCAATGGTTATAAACCTGTTCATCTTTACAGCTTGGTTGGTTATCCAGGTGGATCCATCCGTATCATTAGTCTTGCTAGAGACACGGTAAGTACTAAAAATACCGAGCAACGAACGACAGGGGATTCACCCCTGTTTTTCTGTACAAATACCGAACAAATTGTGGATAAGTACGAGCCGATGACGCCTTTTCCTGAAAAAAAGACTTGCATGTGGGTAGAAGTGGGTACTATACTGTCCTCAGTGGGTAAGCGTGGGTAACAACTCGCGCCACAAAAATAAAAAACCACGGCACCAAAAAAACAATTAGCGGTCCTAAGATAGGAAAGAGAATGGCAAGCGCCGACTACTTTGAACGAAAGCTTGACGATAAGCGGCGGTTAACTATACCCGCTGAACTTCGAGCCGAGTTCGCAGGCGGAGTAGTGATAACGCGCGGCTTTTCCTCCTATCTGCACATCTACCCCCAGGTTGTCTGGGATCAGGATGTAGAGCCGGCACTCTCAGGTAGTATTCTCGATGAGAAGACAGCCGACCTTAACGTACAGTTTCGTATGGGCAAGGTGGGTGCGGAGCTCGATGCAAAACAAGGACGTATCACAATCGAGCAGCATCTCCTCGACTACGCAGGTATCGACAAAGACGTCGTCTGTGTTAGAGCAGGGAAATACTGGCGACTAGCGAAAGCTAACTAGATTTTAGACGTGCGCCCCTTAACAATCCGGGCTAGGTAACATAACCGAGAAATCTTCGAGGTCAGCTACCTGGCAGTCAGACGTGGCAAGCGCAACCGCGTACTTTTGCGCTCGTTCTTTTAGTAACACACACCTCCCAAAAAACTCCACCTCACATTGATTTCCCCCTATGAAACTTGTTTCGGGGATCTCAACACACATAAGTCTCTCACTTTCGTCAGTGGGCAGATGCGGAGTACGGTTCATCCCATACTCCACACCACAACAACTCCATTGACGCTACACAAAAACAAAAATATCTGCGAAAATAAAAACTGACTGTCAGATAGGTGACCTCAAGAAAATATGAGTAAACATACACCACAACAACTCCAACCCGGAGCTTCCGACGACCACCAACCGGTGGAAAGCGGGCTCCACCAACCGGTTTTACTGGATCAGGTTGTCGAGCTTTTAGCTCCGGCGACCGGTGAAACATACCTCGACCTCACGGCCGGGTATGGCGGACACGCGCGTGCAGTCGCAGAGCGACTCGGCGGGTTCGGGACAGTAACCTTAGTCGATCGTGACGAAAACGCTATCCGAGAACTCAAGACACTTGAGCAATCCGGAGCAACACTCGTACACGATGATTTTGCACATTTTGCTGAAGCCGCCACCGAGCGCGGCGAGGCTTATGATATGGTTTTAGTTGATTTTGGTGTATCGTCACCGCAACTTGACAGGGCAGAGCGAGGATTCTCGATACAACATGACGGTCCACTCGACATGCGAATGGATCAACGACAGGTACGTAGTGCCTATACGTTGGTCAACCGCACGACGGAGGCCGAGCTGGCTCGTATCATCACGATGTATGGCGAAGAGCGACCACGAAAGGCTGCTCAGATCGCGCGGAAAATCGTTCGATCACGACCACTTCGTACAACCGAAGATCTCGCCCGCGCTGTACTCTCAACCCATCGTGGTCCCCGTGCAAAGGTGCACCCGGCCACGCGTACTTTTCAAGCTATCCGGATTGCGCTCAACGATGAGCTGACACAGATTGAGCGACTGCTCGCCTGCGTTACGAAGCTACTCCGCCCCGGCGGACGCATCGTGTTCATCTCGTTTCATAGCCTAGAGGATCGTCTCGTAAAGCGGTATATCGCTGAGATGGTATCGGCGGGGTACGAAGCAGAGCTTGCCACTTTGACCAAAAAAGCAATCCTGGGCAAAACTGACGATGTTCACAATCCGCGCGCGCGAAGCGCTACGCTTCGAGCGGCTGTGAAAAAATAAAAAAAGAAAGGATAGGGAAAAATGCCTATCGTAATCAAAGACGCTTCACGCGCAGTCAAGATCGACGTTCACGTCGTTCACGCTGCAAAACAGGCGTAAGCTAGACCTTGTTTGTCCGCCTCTGAAAAATACAGGGGCGGACAAACACCAAATATAAAAATACGAAGAAATAAAAACCTCCATGTCACGATATCGTTCCACCACATCTACGTTCAATGGCAGGCAAGATCGCATGTGGCGTCGTAACCAAAATACGGTTGCGTTCGCACCAACTGCGACTCTCGGTCCGGTTGCACATACCGTTTTGATCGCGCTCATGATCGCCGTTCTCGGCTTGATCTATCTGACGCAAGTTACCAAAACGAGTACGTATGGCTACCAGCTCGATAGTCTCGAGACGAAGCGTTCAGCGCTTCTCGCCGAACGGCAAGATCTTGAAAATGAAAACGCCAGACTCCAAGCTCTCGAACGAGTTAAGAGTAGTAACGTCGCTGCAGCTATGACTGAACCAGCTACTACCGAATACGCTACGAACTAGGTATACTAAATAGAATAACCGTATGCAGTTACCCCGCCTGAGCGGCATGTCGTCGCGAACAAATCTCTTGCTGTACATCCTTGTCGGCGTATTGGCCTTGTTTGCGCTGCGACTATTTTACCTACAGGTTATCCGTCATAGTTTCTATGCTGAACGGGCGTTTCAAACACAGGTCTCAAAACTGACTATCGTTCCAGAGCGCGGCAAGATCTTTGCGCTCGATGGTAATGCAAAAGTGCCCCTCGTCCTAAATGAAACGGTGTATACCGTTTTTGCTGACCCTCAGGAGGTAGAAGACCCAGCTGCCATCCAAAAAGCGATGCGTGATATCGCCGGAGGCAATCTCGTTGATAACTATGAAGACTTGCTCGACAGCAAGAAGCTCCGTTATGTCGTGATGGCGCGTCAGTTGACCAGATCTCAGGCCGAAAAGCTGCGCGAAAAAGATCTCGCCGGGGTTGGACTGCAAAAAGGCACCAGGCGTGTGTATCCAGAAGGCCAGCTCGGCTCACAGTTGCTCGGTTTCGTAAATAATGACGGCCTCGGCCAGTACGGGCTCGAAGGTGCCTGGAACGGACAACTTGCCGGTCGGGCAGGGCAACTCCAGACCGTCACCGATGTGCGTCAGATCCCGCTCACTATTGGCGCCGATGACGCTAGTACACCTGCAGTAGATGGTACGGACGTGCTGCTGAGTATCGACCGCAACATCCAGCAAAAAGCCGAAGAAGTACTCCGGAAGGGTCTCGCCGATGCAAAAGCGACCAAGGGTAGTGTCGTCGTAATGGATCCAAACACCGGCCGCGTTATGGCGATGGCAAACTATCCGACCTACGATCCTGCCAAATACGGTGAGGTTGATAACGCGGCTGTCTACCTGAACAGCGTTGTCAGTAATCCATACGAAGCCGGATCGGTGATGAAGGTGTTGTTGATGGGCGCAGGGCTCGATAGCGGCGCAGTGACGGCGAGTACGGTCTTTAACAATACCGGCAGCATCAATGTCGACGGTGAAATCATCCGAAATGTCGAGGAAGACCCGATCTATCCGAACACCAGCATGACCGATGTCCTGCAGTACTCCCTCAACACCGGCGTCGTTTGGGTGCTGCAGCAGATGGGCGGCGGATCGGTGAACAAAGAAGCCAGGGAAAAACTCTATGATTATTATGTCAATCACTATCGGTTTGAGCATGCGACGGGCATTGAACAAGCGGGTGAGACGAAGGGTTCTGTCGTTAAACCGAACCAAGGTCAGGGGCGCAACGTAAAGTATGCAAATATGGCATTTGGCCAGGGTATGAATTGACGATGATCCAGACGGCTGCGGCGTTTTCTGCCGCCATGAACGGAGGTGTCTACTATCAGCCGACTATGGTACAGGGCATCGTAAACGCCGATGGTTCGGTTAGCGAGCAGGCACCAAAGGTTGTCGCGAGCGACGTATTGTCTCCCGAGAACTCACGTACGCTCCGTGAGATGACCTATCAAGGACGCCATCTCGGGTTCTTTGGTAAGTTTGACCCCCCGGGTTACAAGATCGGTGGCAAGACTGGTACGACCCAGGTCTTCGATACGAACCTCGGCCGTTACAGCGATGATGATGAGATCGGTAGTTACCTCGGATTTGGTGGTGCTGATACCCCAGAATATGTCATAATGGTACGCGTAGATGATTCCAAGCTCACGGCCGGATATTCCGGAACCGTGGCCGCTGGACCGATCTTTAACGAGCTATCCAACTGGATGTTGAAATATTTAGAAATACCACCAAAAAACCAATAAACGGAAAACACCATGACATTACCCGAAGCCCTTACGATCGTTGACCTCACCCAGGAGCTCATCAAGCTGTTTGCCTTGGCTGTCGGCGGTTTTTCGCTGGCCATGCTGCTCACGCCGGTTTATACCTATGCGGCCTATCGGTACCGGTTCTGGAAAAAGCAGCGTACAACCAGCACGACCGGTGAGGCACTCGAGGTTTTTACGAAGCTGCACGCAACCAAGTTCAAGCGAAATATTCCGACCATGGCTGGTATTATCGCGCTGATTGTCGTGACGTTTATAACCTTGGCCGTAAACCTTGACCGAGAGCAGACGTGGTTGCCGCTGGCTGCTTTTGTCGGCGGGGCGTTGGTTGGCTTGGTTGATGACCTCATCAACCTCCGAGGCAGCGGCCTCGGTGCGGCCGGACTTCGCTCAAGCGTAAAGTTTGGCCTGATCACACTGATCGCTGCGATCGGCGCTTGGTTCTTCTACTATAAACTCGGCTATACCGACGTCCACGTGCCGTTTTATGGTCCGCTTGAGGTCGGCTGGTTTATTATCCCGCTGTTTATGCTCGTTGTTGTCACTACGAGCAATGCGGTCAATATAAGCGATGGTCTCGATGGGCTGGCCGGCGGACTTTTGGCCACGTCATTTGGTGTCTTCGGGGTTATCGCTCTCCTGCAGGGAAACTTCGGGATCGCCGGTTTTTGTTTTACGATCATCGGTGTCTTGATGAGTTACATCTGGTTTAACATCCATCCGGCACGGTTCTTTATGGGGGATGTTGGTAGTTTCGCGTACGGAACGGCTCTCGGTGTCGTTGCCATGCTGACGGATACTTTGTTCCTTTTGCCGATCATTGGTTTCGTTTTTGTACTCGAGGGCGGTTCGAGCCTCATCCAGGTGGTGAGCAAAAAATACTTCCATCGACGGATCTTTATCTCCGCCCCAATCCACCACCACCTTGAGGCGATGGGCTGGCCTGAGACCAAGGTCACGATGCGTTTTTGGATCATCGGGCAGATTGTTGGCTTCGCAGGGTTACTGCTAGCCTTTGCTGGAGGTATCATCACGTGACCTTACGGGCTCGCCGCCAATCTAGCGCGGCGCGCACGACACAGACCGGGACACGTCGTCACCGGCCTGATTACCAAATCGTTTTGTTTATGGGGATACTCGTCCTCCTCGGCGTGGTCGTTCTCTATGCCATCAGTCCGGCCCGTGTCGAGCTAATCAATCAGGGCGGTCACACACTCGATACGGCTCACTTTATGCAAAAGCAGCTGCTCTATCTGGTGATCGGCCTTATGGCCTTCGGGGTGGCGGCAAATATACCGCTCCAGCTCTGGAGGCGTTTTGCCGATAAGATACTTTTCGTCGGTTTAGGAGCTTGTTTGCTGCTGGCGGTACTCGGTCTATTCCTCGACGGCGGTATTATCATCGAAACAGGTGGTGCAACTCGGTGGTTTAACTTTGGTATCGGTTCGTTCCAGCCGGCAGAACTGCTCAAGTTCGGTATGCTACTGTTTATTGCCGCGTTTTTGGGGCGGCGAATGCAGCAGGGCAAGGTAAACAACCTGCATGATACCCTGATCCCACTTGCGGTTATCGTCGGTATCGCGTCGCTGTTCGTGATCGTGTTCCAAAAGGATATGGGCACCGGCATCACGATGTATGGCATGATATTTGCGATGTTATTTATTTCAGGTCTCAGTGCTCGACTGTTCGGGCTCGTGACAGCATCGGCGGTTGGTTTGGGTTTTTTGTTGATCGTCACGTCGCCGCACCGTATAGAACGAGTCCTGACATTCATGAACCCAAGCTCCGCTGATGCCGAATCATATCATATTACCCAGGCAGCTATCGCGCTCGGCAGCGGGGGATTGACGGGGCGGGGGCTCGGGCAAAGCGTCCAGGCTTTTGGCTACTTGCCAGAAGCCGTTAACGACTCGATCTTCGCTATCCTGGGAGAGACATTTGGTTATATCGGCGTCTTGGTCATCTTGGCGCTCTTTTTCATGCTCTTACGGCGCCTACTGATGGTCGTTGACCGGATGGCTGATCCTAACCTTCGCCTGATCGCTGCCGGTGTTTTCGGTCTGATCATGACACACGTTGTCGTCAATGTAGGCGCTATGACCGGAATCTTTCCGCTTACCGGCGTTACGTTACCGTTTCTGAGCTTTGGTGGAACTAGTTTGCTGTTTATGATGCTGGGCTTGGGGATCGTGTTCAATATTTCGAGGTACACAACCCATCAGGCGATAGATGAAATAAAGGAGTCGGGCGATGAAAGTACTATGCGCCGGCGGGGGGTCGGGCGGACACGTTACGCCAGTACTCGCCGTCATCAACGAGCTTAGCCGTCTCGATAAAAACCTACAGGTGCAGTTCGTTTGCGATCGGGCTTTTGAAACACAGTCGCGAGGCCTGATGAAGCATGCACGGACGCCCGTGCCGGTGCATGTTATCCGCGCGGGCAAGCTGCGCCGGTACCATGGGGTCCCGCTCGTGCGGCAATTGCTCGATATCCCGACGGTCGTCCGCAATCTACGTGATATTGCCTATATTGTCATAGGCTTTGTGCAAAGTTTCGTACTGTTATTGCGCTTCAAGCCTGACGTTGTCTTTGCGAAAGGCGGCTACGTGTGTCTCCCTCTCGGCTATGCGGCGAAGTTGCTCCGTATTCCACTCGTGATCCATGATTCGGATGCACGTCCCGGACTGACAAACAAGCTTCTGGGACGATTTGCCCAAGCGATTGCAACCGGCTCACCGCTAGAGAACTACAATTATCCGGCAGAGCGAAGTAGCTACACTGGTGTACCTATCGATCCTGCATTTCATCCATTTACCGAGGCCGAGCAACGTGCGGCTCGCGATACGATCGGCATCGTTGATATCGATAAGCCACTCATTGTTGTAACGGGCGGCGGTCTCGGCGCTGAAAGTATCAACACCGGTATGGTAATGATTGGTGAGCAGCTGCTGGCGGACGGGTATGCAATCTACCACGTCACAGGTAAAAAACACTATAAACGTTTCAAGACCCAGCTACCTGAACACCCTGATTATCACGTGGTAGAGTTTGTCTATAAAGATATGGCCACCATACTCGGTGCTGCTGACGTGGTGATAAGTCGGGGGAGTGCAACGTTCCTGCAGGAGTTAGCTGCGCTCGCTATGCCGACAATCATCGTTCCTGCTGAGCACCTTGGGGATCAAGTAATGAACGCCGAGGTATATAAAAAGGCCGAGGCGGCCTTGGTCGTCAGCGATAAAGACGTCCGCAGTGGTGGCGAACTACTTGTTGCGATACGGCAGTACCAGAATGATCCGAAGCGCACGCAAAAAGTGACGAAACGGTTTCATGGTTTCGCAAAAAACGATGCCGCGCTCGACGTAGCCAAGCTTATCGTAGAGGCGGGCAGCGAAGATCTGTATGCGGTCAAAGGCCGGGATAACTAACCGTTTATGCGCCGCGAAGCACACCGCAAGGACCAGGTTCGCCAACCGCACGTCGCTGGAGCTGATGACGACTCGTATGCATTTCGTCGTAGTCGAACTATTACCGGGAGCACGGCCGAAGCGGTCAGGTCAGCTACCGAAAGCCGTGCGCAACTGAAGTCGCCACGCTTACACGAGCATTCACTCAGAAAACACCGCCGAAAATTGGGTTCCTATCTGTTTGTTAGCCTTATCGCTGCCGGATTGCTGTGGTATATGATCGCCAGTTATATTGGAAACCAGCTCATAGTCGTCACACCTGCAGACCAAGCGACACACTCACGGCTCGACGTCGAACGATATCGGAATATTAGTAACGAGTACTTCGCCGGTCACCCTTTCGAACGGTTGAGCTTTACGCTCGATGAAAGCGCTTTTTCTGAGTACGTACGAACAAAGGCTCCTGAGATTGCCCAGGCCGAAATCGATAAAACCGGTTCGCCGGGCGATGCAACGCTGCTCGTGACGCTACGGGAGCCTGTCGTTGGGTGGACCATCAAAGGTCAGCAATATTTTGTCGACGCTGACGGAGGCGCGTTTACGAAGAACTACTTTGCCGCGCCTACGGTCGTCGTCACGGATAAAAGTGGTATCACGGCCCAATCAGGGGTTGTCGTCTCGCAGAAACAGCTCCGTTTTATCGGCCGTGTGATCAGCCTGACAAATGCTTCTGGGGCTGGAGTTGTTGAGAGCGTTGAGCTACCTCCTAACTCAACACGTCAGGTTGATATAAAACTGAAGGATCGTAACTATATCATCAAGACGAACGTAGATCGTGATCCTGCAGGGCAGGCGGCAGATATCGTAAACACTCTTCGTTACATCGATGCAAAAGGTATTGTTCCTGCATATCTCGACATCAGGGTAAGCTCTAAAGCATTTTACCGATAAGTAGATGGATAGAGGGATACCACCCTCCTGCCTTGCAGTCGTGTTCTATATTTGTTCTAGTTCTGAATATCCAAAAAACTATATAAAAACATAGGGAAGTAACAAAGTCAAACAAATGTCAAAAACAGAGAAGTGGGGCGGTGTGAAAACAAATATGTGGAAAAGTCAAATATTTCACATCAAATGCTGGAGATACGGCATGGAGCTAGTATATTCAATACAACGCATCCACTAGGCACTGAACAAGATATATCGAAACTCGAAAACTATAGAACAGAACACGAAGTTGACGCATGCTTAGAGGGAGATAGCGGCAGAACTGCCCTGTTAGAAGGTATAGTGAATCAACTACAAGCTACACCATACATGTCGTAAAAGATATATTGTGCGACACAAACTATATTGCCCACACATGACTATGCATACCTTTACGATCGTCTTCTCGGGCCTGTATTTTTGTGGTTCTCTATTTTGAGTTCACCGTTTTGCTGCTACGCCTACTACTGGCCTAGAGCTACTACATTTTTGCTACATTTTGCGATCATGTTGATACTACACATAGTACTTTGGACATAATGCATAACGTTCTACTTTTGTTCTATTACTGCTGTTGCGTTATCTTTGTATCAACGTAGAGAAAATGTGCTCCCTTGTGGAACACATTTCTATGAGTTATCTCAGTCGAATCTCTTCTTCTTTTCCGGGCTTTTGAGGAAGGGGGCGGGGAGCACTGCTCTTCTCTTCTGCTGGATGGTTGGTCGATGAGTCGGTGTTGGTTGTGGTTTTCTTTTTGCGTGAGCGTGAACGAGTGCGTTTCTTTGGAGTTGATGTCTCAGAGTCGGCAGTAGGGGCTTTTGGCGCAGGACGAGCCTCTCCTGCCCCGCTCTGCGGCTTCGTTGGTTGCACGGGTTTGGCGCCGCTATCAACTGGCCACTTTTTTGCTAAAGTCTGTGATTGCGGCTTCGTCGATGGGATTTGTTGTTGGGTAGTGGAAGCAATTAAGGCTTGGATTTCACGCTCAACGTCGTCGCGTTCGCGAGCATATTTGCGGCGTGAACTATCAACGATATGCTGCATGAAGTTGGTCTGAGTAACGGGGATGGTAAGCGTCGTAGCGCTAAAGGCTGGTGATTTCTCTCCCTTTATCACCATGTTGATGATGAAGTTTCGGTTATGCATCTGCAGGAGGTCGTTTGGCTCGAATTGCGGCTCAAACTGTTTACCGAGTAGCGGCGCATCATCGGCTGAGACACGGAAGCTGATCATGGTGCCGACGTTGCCAAAGACAGCGTCTCGAACCGTATCCTGCATCTGTGAGACATACTGGTTGGCTACGGTCAGGTTAAGGCCGTATTTGCGTGCCTCTGACAGGATGGTTGCAAAACTGTCGGTGGCGAAGTTTTGAAACTCGTCGACATAGAGATAGAATGGCCGACGATCCTCGATGCGAGGAATATCGCTGCGGCTCATAGCAGCAAGTTGGATCTTTGTTACGAGAAAGGCGCCGAGAATGCCGGCGTTGTCTTCACCGATAAGGCCTTTACTGAGGTTGACGATCAGGATCTTGCCGTCATCCATGATCTCGCGGATATTAAAGGTGCTCTTTGGCTGACCGATGATGTTTCGGATGATAGGGTTGGCCGTGAACGCGCCAACCTTATTGAGGACTGGGGCGACGGCTTCGGCCTGGAACTTGTCGTTCCAGCTGGCAAACTCGATGTTCCAGAAGTTCAGAACAACGCTGTCGGTACAAGTCTCTAACACTTCTTTACGGAATTTTTTGTCGGTCAACATGCGTGTGATATCGAGCATGGTGGTGTTTGGGTGATCGAGTAAGGCTAGGATGGTATAACGAAGGATATACTCGAGACGCGGACCCCAGCTATCGCCGAACATGCGCTTTAGCACGCCAATGATTTCAGAACTGATATTGTTCTTCTGGTTCGGATCGTAAACTTCCATCGGGTTAAAGCCGAGCGGGAAAGCCGTATCTGCCGGGTTGAAATAAACTACATCGTCGATACGATCGGCTGGGATGAAGTGCATGTTATCGACTGCGAAGTCACCGTGTGGGTCGATGATGGCATAACCTTGTTTATGGTAGATGTCGCTCAGAGCGAACAGCTCGAGAAGTCCACTCTTTCCTGCTCCGGTCTGCCCGATGATGTAGACATGTCGCGAGCGATCGTAGCGGTAGAGGCCGAACTGGTGGTTGATACCGCGGAAGTTGGTGAGGCCAAATGCGCTGACCTGCTCATCGTGGGCGCTATCCCCTGTTATAACCGGCAGCTTTGCGGGCGGTTCAGCTGTCTTGTTGCTTGCCCAGACGATATTTGGCGTTTCGACGTTTGTATGTGGCAAGTGGAAAACAGAGGCCAACTCTTCGATATTTAGAATATAGCCGCGATCAATAAAGAAGCGAGCACGGTATTTGTCTATCTCGTCTCTGTTAAAGCTCGCTCCACTCATACGAAATCCGTTGAGGTTGGTTGAGTTATACTGCTTAAATGTACCGACCAGCGCCTGCATGCGCTGTTTAGCGACGGTTTGGTTATCACCGAGATAGGCGATACGGATCTTTACCTGATAGCCGAGTTTGGTTGATTTCTTCTCAATCTCAGAGATACGTGTTTTGTCGCGCTCTGATAGCTCTGGCGCGGCAGTGCTACCGACTCCCTGCTCTGGTGGTTTCCAAAGCGCTTCGAGAGCCTGGAGCAGGTATCTGCCACCCCCACCGAACATATCAAAGTTAGCGCTGCCGTTACGGATACGGGTAGCGTAGGTGCTGGCGCGTTTATGCCAGTCATCAGCGATCGGACGCGTTAGGACCTGGATCCAGACTTCCTCTGAGCTTTCCTCTAGCTTGCCGAGCGTCGCGGTGATGCCGGCCAGCGGGTCGACTTCGAAGCTCTGGAACGTTTTTATCGGTAACATCTCGTTATCAGTCAGCGTGAGCTCGGAAGTATAGACAACCTTGTGTTGAACTTCACGTTTCGTGTAGTCTTCATCGAGCGTATGGATCTGCACGGTTGGGTATTGGGCGTAAATCTGTCCTTCTAGGAAGTTTTGCAGATGCTTCGGCACCCAAACGTAAAAGCGGATCAGTTTGTCGATAGCAGCGATCTCAAAGCTGATGTGCTCCTGGAGGCCGCCGCTCATCCTGAGTTCACGACGATCACGGAGAATACCGTGGAGGCTGGCAAACAGCTGTTCAGCGGCTAGTTCTTGCTTTTCGTTGGCCCGCGGTATCTCGAGAGTTATGAGTACATGCTCGGTCATATCAAGCATCTCAGCCTGGCGGTTATTGCGCCACGCCAAGTAGATCAGCAGCAGCGTGATAGGAACCCAGACATACCACTGGAGTAACAGTCCGAAAAGCCATGCTATTAGATCACCCATCGTTACGCTCTATTGTCTCGCAAACTGGCCTTAGACGCAAACCCTGTGTGCGAGGAAGAAGATAGTTATTTTTCAGCCAGTGCGTAAGTAGCTTTTGCCACACGCTTGAACTCTGGTTTGCTTTGCAGGTTGAGGAGGATGGTCGTCTCTTTGACTTGTCGGTCTTTGAGGACCCGTTTGACGATCTCGTCGCGGTGGAGTGGCTCATCTGCCTTCTTGAGGACATCGGTAATGATATCGGCGACTGTTCCCCGTTTGTAACCCCATTCGTTAAGGGCGTAGATGCCACGGCCGATTAGTACGAAGCGCTTGTCTTTGATGAGTTCGTTGTGGATTGCCTGAGTTGTAACGTCTTTTCGTTTGAAATCACTGTCCTTGATGGCGCCTGCGATATCAGAAAAGTGCATCGGTTTACCGTTTTCCTGGAGGATAACGTAGATCTTGTCACGAATGTTCTTCGGGTTGACGGTCGGCCACTTAGTGAGACCCCAAACATCTTTGAGGCTGGCAAGGTTCTTGCTGAGGGATGCGAGTGCGCGGACATGGTCGGGGTGTTCGTAGCCGAGTTTTTGGTTGAGCTCGCTGACGGTCAGGGCTTGGCCGTGCTCTTTGACGGCTTTTACGACTTCATCGACGCGCTTTTTCAGCTGTTTCTCGTCGTAGTATTCGCTCAGGGCGACACCGTGATGGTAGTGATCGTTTTCGTTCAGAACGGCGAGTTTCGGAGCCAGTTCGGCGATAAAGGCGACATGAGAACGGTCGCGGTCGTTGCTGCCAGCGACGGCTTTCTCAGACAAGTCACTGAGACGCGCAGCGCGACCCATTTCGCTGAGGCGCTCGACGAGGTATCGCTCGACGGCTTCGAGGTCGAGGTTCCCCTCCTCTGCAGCGATCTTGAGGCGGATGAGGATGGCTTTTTCGAGCTGACGAACACGCTCACGAGTAATACCGAGCAGTTCACCGATCTGTTCAAGAGTTTCCTTGCGGTCGAACAAACCGAAACGACGAGAGATAATCTCACGTTCTCGTTCACGCTCAATACCGTCCAGGATGGTTTGCACCACGGACTTGATATCTGGGGTATCTGCTTCGGCAGTCGGACTCATGTTATTCCTTCTAAGAAATTAATACTGATTTTTCGATGTTCTCACATCAGACTTAATGACTATTATAGAACTTGTTTTATGATAAGTCAAATATAATCTGTGATGTGTTTATTATAGCACATACTAGACGCTTATGGTAAATAGTATTTTCGGACTTTTTTCTATACAGATATGTTGTATAAAATGACAAACCCGCCCCTGACGCTCGCCAGGTTCCTAGAGATTTCTCCCTAGAAGCGGGTCGTCAGGTGACGGGTCATGACTGTCGGTAGCTCGACCAGTCCGGATGATCCTCGGGTCCACGCACCCTTGCAGGAAGCTTTGGGGGCTTGGGGTACGTTTGACGGTAGTATGCGATATCGCCCGACAAATGGAGGTAAGCAATTATCGCTGCGATCGTTCCTCCCATCATAGTGAACGCTCCTCCCCACTCGCCTGACTGCGAACCAATGAAGCCGAAGTAAAGGACGAAGTGCAGTACCAATGCGTA
Source organism: uncultured Candidatus Saccharibacteria bacterium (assembly GCA_946886435.1). The sequence goes on from CAMPIR010000006.1 coordinate 16,252, forward strand.
GACGATGAAGACCAAGGGCGTCGGCTTGCCGTACCAGTAAATCCGTTTGATGGTAAGCGCCGATATGCACAGGATTGCGCCATATAACATCGACTCGATGAACATGTCGTAGCCTTTCTCGAGGGGACTGAGGGCTATAATGCCACTTACGTGGTTATTTGACAATCTTATTTTTTCTTACGGGCAGTAAATCGTGATTTTTTGGCCGGTGCTTCGGCGAGAAGTTTCTTGGCTTCGTCGTGAGTGATCTTTTTCGGATCGGCGTCTTTCGGGATCTTAGCGTTTTTCTTGCCATCGGTAATGTATGGTCCGTAGCGGCCGTTTAGCACCTTGATGCCGTCGCCAAAGTCAGCGATGTTCTTCTCTGCCTCGGCTTTTAGCTTTTCCTGATAGAGTTCGAGGGCTCGCTCGAGGGTGATTTCGTGTGGGTCATCTTCCTTTAGGCTGACATACAGTGGGCTGGTAGTCTTTGTCTTGGTGCCGATCTGGATAAAGGGGCCAAAACGACCAACGTTAGCGCGGATATCTACGCCATTAGGGGTTTGTCCAACGATACGTGGTAACTTGAAGGCCTCGAGCGCTTGTTCGAGAGTGATCGTCTCGAGCGTGGTTCCTTTTGGTAGCGGTGCAAAGTCTGGTTTGTCGTCGTCCTCTGAACTGCCGAGCTGCAGCATCGGTCCAAAACGGCCAAAACGGGCGATGATCGGCTTGCCGGTTTTTGGATCGATGCCAACTTCGCGGTTGGTGCCGACGGTTGAGCGGTCGATGCCGCCAGAGTTAACGATGAGCTCGTGAAACGGTGTATAAAAGTCTTCGAGCATCTTGTTGCGCTCAAGTTTGTTGTCAGCGATATCGTCGAAATACTTTTCGACATTTGCGGTAAAGCTATAGTCGACGACTGGTTCGAAATGGTCGGTAAGGAAATCCGCGATTAGTTCTCCGCTCGGGGTTGGCACGAGCTTGCCGCGGTCAGCGCCGGTCTTTTCCTGGATAACTTCACGGTCAAGCTGCTGGTCTTTGAGGCTCAGAACGATAACGTCTCGCGGCGTGCCTTCGCCCTCTCCCTTTTCAACGTAACCGCGGCTCTGCACAGTGTCGATGATGGTGGCATAGGTACTCGGACGCCCGATGCCGAGGTCTTCGAGTTTTTTAACCAAACTTCCTTCGGTGAAGCGAGCTGGTGGGCGTGCAAAGAGCTGCCGGGCGCTAGCTTCGTTGAGATCCAAGGTATCACCGGTCGATACGGCTGGAAGTAGGTCGGCTTCTTTTTTGCTGCCACCGTATACGCGCAGGAAGCCGTCAAAGATAACGACTTCACCCTTTGCTTCAAAGTTCTTGTCACCGGTTGAGAC
>CAMPIR010000007.1 GCA_946886435.1 uncultured Candidatus Saccharibacteria bacterium
GCATTGACAAATTAGTACAGATATTTATAGTAGCTCTAATTTATTATGAAAGCATCGAACGTCGAATACTTATTTCATGGGTCACCTATCCCGGATTTGTCTGAACTTATACCAAAACAAGCTAGAAGCGGCGCGAATCTGGATGGCGAACCTGCAGTATTTGCAACTCACGATCTTGACTATGCTACCTTCATGGCTCTGATAGGGTCGAATCGATGGGGTGGATGGGATGGGGGCAGGTATCCAGGAAAGGGCTTTTACATCTATGAAGAGTTTTTAGAGTATCTCACGACTGACTACTATGACATAGACGGAGTCGTGTATTTTCTTGATAAAGCATGCTTCGAGAAACTAAGAGGATCAGAGTATATATCTACAAGTCCGGTTGTGCCGTTAGGATCGATTGCCGTATCGTATGCGGATTTACCTGCTAACATCACGATATTAGATGAGCCTCATCCAAGTAGAAAAAGAAAAAATTAGCTAGATTCTAATAGAAATGATTTCGTTCCGTTCGAAGTACGTCCGCTAAGGGCGTCAAAATACTTAAGCTTGGACTTTTTATATTTTAAGAGCACTATAAATTTATGACTGACAGAGTATATCCTACCGAAAAAAACCTTGGTAAAAACTGCGAGTTTTGGCAGGGTGTAAACATTGACCCTTCTAAACAAATGGGTGCTATGGCCGTAGGCTGCTTTTTTCCTAAAGCCGAGATGGAAGGACGCCTAAGTTGTGAAGGAATAATTGATGATGTATGCCTGCGATTGAAGGATGGCAGACCGGCCAAAAGTTTGACCGAGGAACAGATCATAGAATTACGTCATCGAATCCCCCACAGAAATAATCGAGACTTGCCACCGGGTGATGTTAAGTAGACGTTTGCCGATAAGTTCGAAGTACGTCCAGACCGGGGTGCCACGCTCATGCATAAGACCTCCTCGGGAGATTTTGCTATGATATAGGATATGAAGACGACGTATCAAACGACTGTTATCGGACATGGAAGGCATGCGTCGATCGAAATACCTGACAAGAACCTAAAAGAGCTTGGCGCAAATAAACGAGCCCCGCTAAAGGTAACCGTCAATAACTATACGTACCAAAGTACGGCCACGGGTGTAGACGGCAAATGCATGGTCGTATTTCCATCAAAAGATCGTGCGGCTTCGGGGGCGGCCGCGGGCGACCGCATCACGGTAACTTTAGAGCTTGATAGCGGGTATCGAAATGTGGAGATTCCAAAAGAGCTGCGTGCGTCCTTAGAGACGAATGGACTCAGTGAAATATTTCGAGATCTGACATATTCAACGCGCAAAGAATACGCTCGACAAGTCGGTGAAGCTAAGGCAGAAGAAACCAAAAAACGAAGAGTCGAAAAAATTGTAGCGCAGCTGAGAGCGAAATAAAAACAAACAGACTACACTGGCATTTTTTGTGGCGTATAATGAGACGAAGAAACACACACCTCGTATATCATAAACTAGCTATCTAGGAGTTCTCGCTATTACTCAAAATGCCAAGAAGACTTCCGATATGAGTCGTCCGTCATTGCGAAACGAACACACAAAGACGCTTACGGAACTTGATCGTTACAAGCTCCTGGTTGAGAATGTTCAGGACTATGCGATATTTTTCATGGACGCGGATGGGTATATCCAGACGTGGAACAAAGGTGCTGAGAAAAATAAAGGCTATACTCGGAGCGAGATCGTCGGCCAGCATTTCTCAATATTTTATATGCCCGAAGATATCGCGGAAAAAAAGCCGGAGCGCGAGCTAACTATCGCTAAAAAACTTGGGCGCGTCGAGGACGAGGACTGGCGCGTACGCAAAGACGGTACCATGTTCTGGGCAAATGTCGTTATCACCTCCCTCTATGACGAGTCGGGCAAACTGCAGGGTTTCGCAAAAGTCACCCGTAACCTGACTGAAAGAAAAGAGCACGAGGATAACCTTAGAGCCGCTAACGCACTCCTGCGAGAACAGCAAAAAGAGTTGCAACGCCTCAATGATTCGAAAGATGAATTCATCTCACTCGCTTCGCACCAACTCCGTACTCCAGCGACCGCCGTCAAGCAACTACTTGGCCTGCTGCTCGAAGGTTTCGAAGGTGAACTTCCAGATAATATTCAGAGGATTATCGAGAAAAGCTACGAGAGCAACGAGCGTCAGATCGCGATCGTAAACAGCTTGCTCCGCGTTGCCCAGGTTGATGCCGGAAAAGTCGTGCTCCATAAGACGGTTCACGATATCAACAGCGTCATAAACGGCCTGTTGCTACAGCACTCAGGCGTTATAGCCGAACGCGATCAGATAGTGACATGGGATCTTCCTAAAAAGCCATTGCCCGGCTATATCGACGAACAGTACTTCCGAATGGCGCTGGAAAATATTCTCGATAACGCATCAAAATACACTGATCAAGGAGGTACGATACACGTAAGAACCGAAAGCCGTGACGACCTCGTTCATGTTGAAATCAGCGATACGGGCGTAGGTATCCCCGAGGCCAATATGGGGAGGTTGTTTGAGAAGTTTCATCGTATCCCCAACGATCTTTCACACAAGATATCCGGCAGCGGGCTCGGTTTGTACTGGGTAGAAAAGATCATCGATCTTCATAACGGAACGATCGGAGTTGATTCAAAGTTAGGCGAGGGAACGACATTTCACATATACGTGCCAGCCGGAGCCGGCGATGCGTAAGATACTGCTCGTCGAGGATGAGCCTATTCTCCGAGAGACGTACCAGATCATCCTCTCGACCCAACCCTATAGGTGCGATGTAGCGGACAATGGAAAAGTAGCCTTGGAAAAGTGCGAAACCCAGGACTATGACCTCATCTTGCTCGATCTGATGATGCCAACTATGAATGGCGTGGAGTTCTTAGAAAACTTCAAAAAACTTGAAGAGATGAAAACAAAGATCATTATCCTCAGCAATCTTTCATCCGGCAAAGAGCTGGAACGGACGCGCGAACTGGGCGTGATGAGAAGCTTGCTCAAATCAGACCTGTCGCCGTCGCAACTGATCGCAACGATTCGTTACGAACTTGACGCAGCCCGATAGGTAACCGTATAGGCGGGTACTGCGTTGTTATCTTTTTCACATATTATTGTGCCGTTTGGGGCTATTCTGTGAACAAGTTAAGGCAAAGGAGATGTACGCGATGGCAACTTTAGCGCAAAAATATAAGCGAGAAGATACGTTTTGGCGACGATGGGCAGCTGTATTTATCCTGTTTGCATTTTTCTTTTTGAGCTGGGGAGGACAGTATGTAAACCAGATGCAGGAAGCCAAGCAGCAAAGTGAACAACACGGGCAAGTGTTTCAGATGAGCGAGTTTATGCCGCAGTTCTGGTCTGCTACGTTTGAGAACTGGCAGTCAGAGTGGCTGCAGTTGGCTGTTCAGGCAATACTTATTGCTGCGCTGGCAGACTATCTATTTCGCAAAGGCAACACCGACCACTATGAGACACAGCTGATGATTGAAGACCTCAAAAAAGAAGTCAAAGCACTACAAAAGAAACGCTAGAGCCGGCACGACGATGAGTTGCCGGTTGCGTAGCCCTGCCGAAACGCCCCGATACGCTGCTCACTCGATCCGTGAGTCCAGGTTTCGGGGTTTATCTGGCCTTCGGTTTTTTGCTGAATACGATCATCACCGATGGCACCGGCTAACTCCAGTGCTTCGTTTACTTCGCTTTCGTTCTCAAAGATAGACGTGATCGAATGCGCCCAGCTGCCCGCATAACAATCTGCCTGCAGCTCGAGCGAAACGGAATCAGTCTGTTGAGTCATTGAGCCTTCGAGGTTCTGAACATGATGGCCAACCTCGTGAGCGATAACGTACGCCTGCGCAACATCACCCCTGTTGGCGCCCAGACTGCGATGGATCTCGTCAAAGAACGTCTCATCGAGGTATATTGTCTGGTCGCTCGGGCAATAGTGTGGGCCAACCTGCGAGGTTGCGATACCGCAGCCAGACTGGGTTATGTCGCGAAAGAGAACAAAGTTTGGCGGTGTGTATCGTTCTCCCTGGGCGGCGAATTGATTCCCCCAATATTCGTTGGTTGAGCCTAAGACCTTTTCCGCAAAGCCTTTGTAGTTAGTGCTGTCTTCGAAAGTGGCTTGCTGCGAAGTCGAGGTTTGGTTGATGGCCTCACCTAGGATTGTTTCGAGAACTTGCGGAGCGGACTGTCCAGATAGTAGTAAAAAGGCTGCGGTAATAACGAGGCCGGTGATGCCGCCGCCAAGCGTCAAGGCTGCGCCGCTGCCGCGTCTGTCTTCGATACTGCCACTGCTACCGATCTTGTCCCATAGCGCCATATAGCTATACCTTCTCTCTTAGCTATAATTTTAAGCTATCGAGGAGGAGATGACAAAACCGCCCCTGTTTGTTACAATTGTTTGGCTAGCCATGGCGGATGTAGCTCAGTTGGTTAGAGCGCTGGGTTGTGGTCCCGGAGGCCGTGGGTTCAAGACCCATCATTCGCCCCATATAAAATATCTCAGGTCATTTGATCTGGGATATTTTATATGGACTCTTATTCGCGTATTCTGAGCACAACCTTGCCGTGAACCACTCCTGACTCTCGTGCTTCGAAGGCGGCGCGCACGTCTTCGAGCGGGAAGACTGTATCAACTTGTGGGGTGACAGCGCCAGTTTCGATCAAACGGTTGAGCTCTTCAAGTATCTCGGTTGTGACGTGTGTGGTTTGCTTTATCGCCATGATTCCATGCTGGGCCGCAAGCGCTTCATCAGGCTCGGCCACCATAGAAACGGCAACCCCGCCTTCGCTGAGCACCTGAAATGTCCTGTTGAAATCATCGCCGCCCACCGTATCGAAAACTGCGTCATAGTTCTGCAGAGTCTGAGTGAAATCTTCTACCTGGTAATCGATAACCTCGTCTGCACCGAGACTCTTAACGAACTCGATACCTTCCCCGGTTGCGGTGGTAGCGACGTACGCACCGATATGTTTCGCGGCCTGGATTGCGATCGAGCCGATACCGCCGGCACCACCATTGATAAAAAGTTTTTGGTCAGGTTGGAGCTCGACGTGCATCATCAGCGCCTGGAGAGCGCTAGCACCGACAAGTGGCAGTGAGGCTGCTTCGATAAACTCAAGACCCTCTGGTACTCGGGTGACCTGTGTGGAAGCAGCCGCGGCGTACTCAGCGAATGCACCACTACTTTTTGAGACAACGTTTGCTTGGCCGTATACTCGATCACCGCTAGAGAGCGATGTGACGTCGGCACCTATCTTCTGGACGATGCCAGCAATGTCGCCACCAAGAGTAATCGGTAGCTCGAGGGGGATTGAGTCCTTCGCGGCACCGCTACGGATGGTCGTGTCAAACGGGTTTATGCTCGCAGCGTGTACCTCGATGAGCACCTGCTTGTCGGTTATCTCTGGTATTTCAACTTCATTGATCTCGATAACTGAAACATCTCCATAGGTATTTATCTGTGCAGCTTTCATGGAACCTCCTGGTTATGTCGGTATGTACCCTCTAGTATATCAACCCCGTAAGCGGGAATTGATGGCGTAATAGTATTTTCCGGTATACTGGATGTACGAGCGTATGAGATACAACTACAAAAAAGGGGTAGAGAAACAGAAAAGTCGAAAGTGGGTAGCACTACCCATTTTGGGTTTGTTCGGTGGGCTTTATATGCTCGCGAACGCACTCGCACCGACGGTCCCTCAGATTTTCGTATCTGCTGATGCTACGGCAAAAAAACTGGTCGTCTCTCGGCCAGGGCTTCAGGAGAACCGGTTGTATCTGCCTAAGATAAACGTCGATGTCGCCGTTGTGCCTGTCGACGACGACGAGGCAGCTGCACTGGAAAAAGGAGCGATAAACCGCTCTCCAAGCAGCGGTAACCCGAAAGAGGGTGGTAACTTCGTCCTTGCGGCTCACCGGTTCAATATGGGGCTGACCCCCAACAATACCCGAGCAAAGTCACCGTTTTACTATCTAAATAAGATATCCGAAGGGGATGATATATACCTTGACTATGAAGGGGTGAGATATGCCTATAAGGTCATCGAAACAAGGAGCGTTAAACCAGATGCAGTTGAGATCGAAGAACGAACTGATGACGATAGGTTAACCCTCTATACATGTGAGCTTGCTGGCCCAGAGGCAGGGCGCGACGTCGTTATCGCCGAGCCTCAGGGCGTGATTGTGTGGACGAGTGGCGTTCCGAAGCTTAAAGCTCTCTAAAGGTTTCGATATCGGCACCGATTGTGTTGAGGCGGGCGGCTAGCTGTTCGTAGCCGCGGTCCATTTGATAGACCTTGCGAAGTATCGACGTGCCCGGCGTCGCGAGCATAGCCAGTAGAACGACGACGGTCGGGCGAAGCGCAGGTGGCGCGACGACATCGGCCGGTTTCCATTTCGTTGGTCCGGTGATATAAACACGGTGCGGGTCGAGCATCTCGACAGTAGCGTTGAGTTTTGTGAGTTCCAAAAAGTAGATGGCGCGGTTTTCATAGCTCCAGTCGTGGACCAGAGTTCGACCACGCGCAACGGTCGTGATCAGGCCAAGGAAAGGCAGGTTGTCCATGTTGATGCCAGGAAATGGCAGTGCGTGGAGTTTGTCTTTTGGCGCATGGAGTTTTGAGCGCTTTATCGTTAGGTCGACGAGACGGGTCCGTTTGTTATTCGCCGTGTACTCGCCGCTGATATCATACGCCAGCCCCATCTCGGAAAGCGTCGCGAGCTCGAGCTCTAGAAACTCGATCGGCGCGCGCGTTATCGTCAGCTCAGAGTCGGTGACGATGGCGGCAGCGATAAAACTCATTGCTTCGATTGGATCTTCGGATGGGTAGTATTCGACATTTTTTTTGATTGACTTTAAGCCGGTTATTTTCAGCGTTGTCGTGCCGATGCCTTCGATCTTTACGCCTAGCTTTTCGAGAAAGAAACATACGTCCTGGACCATGTAGTTTGGACTGGCGTTGCGGATGATGGTTGTGCCCTCGTGAAGAGCTGCTGCCATGATGACATTTTCTGTAACCGTGTCGCCACGCTCCGTCAGGACGATAGCTTTGTCGGAGGTTCTCTTTTTCACTGTCGCCTGGTAGTAATTTGTTTTGGCATCGACATCGAGACCGAAAGCGCGCAGACCAGCGAGATGAGGCTCGACGGTTCGGGTTCCGAGGCTACACCCGCCTGCATACGGGAGACGGAATGAGTTGTACTGGTGAAGGAGTGGGCCGAGGAACATGATGACAGTCCTGGTTTTTTTGGCGGCTTCGATATCCATCGCATCGAGCTTCAGTTTGGCTGGCGGGGTAATCACGAGGTCGTTGGTGCCCTCTATCCATTTGGTTTTTACGCCGATACTGTTGAGGACTTCGATGATGCGGTTGACTTCTTCGATGCGGGCGACACGGCGAAGTGTGGTCGTGCCTTTGTTGAGTAGCGCAGCACAGAGCAGGGCAACGGCGGCATTTTTGCTCGTTTTTACTTCGATACTGCCGGAAAGTTTTTTTCCACCGTTTATACGGAGATTTGAGCCAAGCGTGTTGAGCGAGACGATCTCACTCGAGAGCACTTCTCCGATACGGGCGAGCATCTCGAGCGACACGTTTTGGCCGCCTTTTTCGATGCGGTTGACGGCGCTTTGGCTCGTACCGAGTGCCTGCGCCAATTGAGTCTGAGTGAGGCCGCGCTGTACACGCGTCTCCTGAACGATGGTGCCAATACGGCGCTTGTAGTTCTGCATAGCTACGATTATATCATGGATGATATATATTGCTAGCTTTTATTATGAAAACTTACCAAGAAAACGCACTTCGGGCATTAGTGTGATATTGAGCTTGGCCTGAGTAGTGTCGATTATTTCGCGTGCGGCTACATAAACATCCTGTGCTTTAGCGCCCTCAAGGGTCTCGAGCTTTAGGACATGTTTCGGGTGGAGGCGAACATGATCCCAGGTATGACCGCGCGTATAACCCGCCGCCAGTAGAACGTGAGCCGCTGAGGCGCGCAGTGAGCTGCCGCCGTGTACTCGACTCTGCTCTTGGATGCGTTCGAGCGTTTTGCCGGTTTCGTCAAATGAGGCTAGCTCTACCGCTTGGTCATGAGTGACGAGCGGATTCTTGAAAAATGATCCAGCCGTGCGTTCGGCGTATATATCGTTCGGATCGTAGAGGGAGCCAGCGCGGGCGCGTGTTTCGATGATGGCCGTGCGCGTACCTTCGAGAGTGTCAATATCACAGCCGAGTTCAGCAGCAACCTGCAGTGCGGATTCATATCTGAGCGTATGGAGGCGGGTAGGCGAGAGTTCGAAGGCTACCTGTAGGATGATCAGATGAGGCGAAGTCTGTAGTGAACTTTCACGATAGGCGAAGTCGATAACCCCTCGCCCGAGCCGTTCGGTGCTACCGGTATGTCGGTTGTAGACCTCTACCCATAGGAGCGTGTCGGATACCTGTTGACCATAGGCTGCGATGTTGCCAAAGATCGCACCACCGACGCTGCTCGGTATCTCGCTCATCAGCTCGAGCCCCCATAGCCCTTCCTTGATCGCGTATTGGACGAAGTCATCCCACCAGACGCCGGCATCGACGATCAGTTGTTTACCGTCCTGAAAGGTGTCTCCGCCGCGCCACAAAATCGTCTTGCCCGGTAACCCTTCGTCACTAACCAGACAGTTTGAGCCGTAGCCAAGTATCCATAACGGCTCATCAGCCGTGGTTTCGGCGAGTATATCGATAACCTGATCTCTCGTCTTCGGTTGATAGAGTTCCTCGGCAACGCCACCACACTTGAGTGAGGTGAAGTGGGCAAGTGATACCGAGCGCTCTGGTTTCATACGCTCAGTATATCAGTGATGGAAATGAATCGCAGGATTTATCAACAGATGAGACATCTGGTATACTGACTGATGTTGCATTTTACATTTGAACGAGAGGATTCGTTCAAATGAGAGGAGAAACAACGATGACGCACAGCTTTTATCGCTTGCGGTAAAACGAAGCGTCAAAAGTGCGTTTCGACGACGAGCACCCGTAGCTCAGTGGATTAGAGCACTGGTCTTCGGAACCAGGTGTCGCAAGTTCGAATCTTGCCGGGTGTACCAAGAAAAAAGAGTTAGCTCGACTAGCTCTTTTTTCTTGGTCTATTCCCGCCAGTTCGAGTTTGTGACGTTTTGCGTAAGCACAACAAGTCGCATAGTTCGTTCGTTAGTCTCATGCCCGAGCGTAGCGCGGCGCATAGATTAACGTACGCCTCTCTGCCGGGTTTATTTTCGGGTTCGCTCCACCGAATCATCTTAGTTTCGACCACGCCTAGAAACTAGTCAAAAACAGCAAGCCCGTGACCGAAAACATCAGAGCCGTTATGCGCAATCCGAGTGAGTTTCGTTCATTCAACAGCAGGGCCGCGAGAACCATCACGAGCGCAACTTTTCCGCTCGTAGCGATGATAGTATGGCTCAGTGTGCCGATGCTGAGCGCATAGATATAGAGCATACCGGCGATGCTCGTGAGCGCACCGATTGCCATTGCCTTGCGAACACTTTTGAGGCTGACATGAGAGAGTTCCTTGCGACCATACATCATGAGCAGCACCATAGAGCCCAAGAACTGCATCAGCCAACCAAAGAAGATATAATCCCAGACGCCAACTGCGGTAACCGCTTGTTTCTCGGCAAACATACCGAACGAATATGCGACCACCATGCTGAGAACGAGCAGCAACTTTATAGTTATCGGAACGTGCACATGGTGGGTCTTGTCTGGCTGGATGCGAAATGCGATAAGAATGCTCACCGCTATCAGTAGACAGCCGATAAGGAAGTTTGAGGAAAGTGGCTCCTGGAGTAGCACGAAGCCGAGCGTGGCCGTTCCGGCATGGTTGAGCATCGCTATGAGCATTCCATTGCTCGCACCGAACTTGTGAACGATCTTGTACTGGAGTAGCCAGCTAGCCGGTATGAGAGATCCGATAGCGATCAGATACGGCCAAATCGATGGCGGCGGCAACTGGGGTGTACCTGGACCAAACGTCAAGGAAACGGTCGCGCCCACGGCGGCAATCACTCCGTAGGTCACAACGCCAACCATGAAAAAGAGCTTCTGGTCAGCCAGAGCTAGCTTACGAGCAAGAATTGTCGGCAGGGCACTAAAAAAGACCTGCACAATAACGACTGTCTGCCATGTTATCATCCTGCCTATTGTAGCAGTCGATTAACCATAAGTATCAAACTGCTTACCGGGCGCGCCAATAGGTTTGGGAGCAACGGTTTGTTAAACTGGATAGTATGGAAAAACTCACTGACAGCGATATCGCGGAGCGTCTTGCTAGCCTGAATGGCTGGAGTCTGAATGAGCAACGCATCGAGAAAGTTTTTGAGTTTGCGGACTTTACTGCGGCTATGGATTTTATGAATCGTCTGGCGCCAACCGCCGAAGAACTCGGCCATCATCCTGATTGGTCAAACTCATATAACACGGTAAAGATCTCACTAACGACGCACGACGTCGGTGGGCTAAGTGAGACTGATTTTTTGTTCGCATCGGCTACTGACGATGTAGCGTCGCAAACAGCTGAATGATAATAAGGTTTGACTAAAGGAGTAGCGTTATGAAGTGTCCAAATGATGATTCAGTACTAGTTATGAGCGATCGTTCAGGTATCGAGATAGATTATTGTCTGCAGTGTCGCGGCGTATGGCTCGATCGTGGCGAGCTCGATAAGATAATTGAACGGTCGGTAGGTCCTTCTGAGCCTAACCCGCCTCAGCGGGCGGCGCAGAGCGACTCTCGTCCTCGTGATGACCATCGTCCAGATTATCGTCATGATCCATATAAAAAGCGCAAAAAAGAAAGTTTCCTCGGCGACCTTTTCGACTTTTAGGTATATGAAGCAAAATGAAAAATACCTTGAGGGGTAAATCAAGGTATTTTTCTGTGCATACGTGCCACATCTTTAGTGTGAGGGTAGGGGATACTATAGCGTGGCACAATGTCGCTGAGTGTTTGGGGTAAAACATTCGGCTACCTATGATAATACCGAGGTAGTGCTTCCCGAACAGTGATAAATATCACAATAAATCAAAAAAGTAGGGTGGTTTACCTCACCAGGACCACATCGTATACTGGATAGACATCATATGAATACCCTCAGTGTTATCGGCGAACAGTTTCGTGCGGCGCTCGCGTCTGCACGGTCTTATCGACTTGAGATTGAGAAGCGAAGCTCCACTGCTGAGAAGGTCCATGTCGTCGGTGCCGGTGCGACCTTAACATCTGCGTATGAACAGCTTCGTAATGCGGCAGAAAACACCGAAGAGCACCTACTGTTACAAAATGCCATCCGTCGGTTTTATCGGCAGTTGCTGCTTGCTCGGGATCATCGTGAACTGGCGAAGTGTGGCGACGAGCTTGCCGTGGAGCTGACGCTCGCGGGTTATCTTCAGAACGATACTATCAGTGCCGCCACCGTCGCCACTGTGAACGAGCTTTCGATCGCCAACGGGCAGCTCTACTCTGCCTTAAGAAAAAAGAAAAATATCAACACCGAGACTGCTCTTCGGTGGACCCTAGACGTACTTTCGGTGAGTGTCGAGCGTGAGTTGAGTGACCACAGTGATGACGACGCGTTTTTGCAGTTCTGTTACGAGTATTTCCGCGCTACGATTGATCCGGGCAAGTTATTTCGTGAGGTTCCGAAAGACTACGAAATAGCTCTCTTTATGGCGGTTCACCGAGCGCTGCTAAAATCAGACACGGCAGTCATCAGGGCGGATCTCATGCGCCGCTACCGAGTTTCCCCGACTAATACAAAGCGATTTGCCGAATTATCTGAGCATATCGATACGGTTCACGCATCGCATCTTTCGGACAAGCTCTTTCGTATAGTCGATCGTCAGGCGGCGCCCGAACGCATTATCCGGCGCATGCTGCACGAGGGGGTAGATCTCGCTAAACTCTTGGACAATAAAACTCACTTTTTAGGAGCCTACGAAACCCAGGTCGAGCGCGAATACTCGCAGGTGCAGGATCGGATCAAACGCGCCATCGTACGAAGTATTATCTTTCTCTTTATCACAAAAGTCATCATAGGACTGGCTATCGAGGTTCCGTATGACTATGCCGTGCACGGTCAGATCATATGGCTGCCACTCATCGTCAACCTATTGTTCCCGCCGCTTTACATGGCACTACTCAGCCTCACTCTCGGTATACCCGGCGCCGCAAATACCCGTGCTTTAATCGATCGCATTGGCTCCGTGCTCTACGCGGGCGACAAACGACTGAACCTCCAGGCGAACCAACCCGGCATACGTACCCAGCGGCGAGCATTTTCTGTGGCCTATGCGGTGTTTGGTTTTGTGCTAATCGGCTTGATCTCATGGGGTCTCTTCATGATCGGCTTCTCGGCACTTCATCTGCTGATATTCTTTATCTTCCTCTCGACGGCAAGTTTCCTCGGCTTCCGACTCAGCCGTATGGTTCGTGAGCTTGAAGTGCTCAAGTCTCAGCAGGCTGGCTTAACATTCGTGCGGGACCTTTTTTACCTGCCGTTCGTTGTTATTGGTCGTTGGTTGAGCGAAAAGTACTCTCGGGTAAACATTGTTACGCTCGTGCTGGACATGGTAATCGAGCTGCCACTCAAAACGATCCTGCGCCTTGTTCGCCAATGGGCGGCATTTATCGCCGCGAAAAAAGACGAACTCTAGGTTGCACCCCCCTTGCCAATACAGGGGTATTTTGGTATAGTTTTTCGAGTTACGGGCCAGTAGCTCAGCTGCCTGTCCGAGGCGCTTGCCGCCGAGTAGAATAGTAAAGCACCAGGTGCCCTAACCTATCTCGACGTTAGCCCTCGTCAAATATCGAGCATGCACTTTTCATATACATCACGGGCCAGTAGCTCAGCTGGTTAGAGCACCTGCCTCTTAAGCAGGGTGTCGAGAGTTCAAGTCTCTCCTGGCCCTCCAAATAAAGAACACCCTCTTTTCGCTACCGGGGGTGTTTTTTATTTGGAGGATTTTACTTGACTCGTGACTTCATTTTGTATACCCTAGGGGGGTATAGGAGGAATGAAAATGTCAAAACATGGAACACACGATCATCACATGGATCACAGCCATCATCATGCCGGGCATGAGCAGATGAATCTAAATAAAATGGCAGCTAGTGCGACGCTTCACTGTCTCACGGGCTGCGCTATCGGCGAGGTCGCGGGACTCGTCATTGGTACGGCACTCGGCTGGGGAAACGTACCGACGATAGTACTCGCAATAGTCCTTGCATTTATCTTCGGGTTTACACTCTCTACGTTGCCGCTGAAAAAAGCAGGCCTAGGCTTCTTCGCGGCACTATCGATAGTATTTGCTGCCGACACGCTGTCTATCGCCACGATGGAGGTTGTCGACAACACGGTCATGGCGGTCATCCCTGGCGCCATGAATGCAGGCCTCGTTGAGCCACTGTTTTGGATCAGTATGCCGATCGCGCTCGCCGTCGCCTACGTTGCTGCGTATCCGGTAAACCGCTACCTACTGACAAAGGGCAAAGGTCATGCACTGGTTATGAAATACCACGGACACAATCACTAAGGAGGTGTTATGACGAATACCCATACCCACGGATATTACGAGAACAAAGACCAGGTCCTGAAACGGCTAAAGCGCGCCGAAGGACAGGTTCGTGGGGTCGCCCGTATGGTTGATGAAGATACGTACTGTATCGATGTGTTGACTCAGGTGAACGCGGTGCGAGCGGCTCTCGACAAGGTCGCTATCGAGCTGCTGCGCGATCACGCTAGGCACTGCTTGACCGATAAAAACCTTACTCCAAAAGGCACCAGAGAAAAAGCAGACGAGCTCGTCGACGCAGTCGGTCGCATGTTATCAAGATAAATCGGAGGAAAAACCATGGAAACGAAACCATTACTATACGGACTTATCGGATTCTTTTTAGGCGGATTGATCGTATCGATCGCTGCCACGACGTTCGATAAACCCGTATGCGTCAGTAATCCACCGCAGACGTCTACCGAACAAAACGTAGAACGGCACTAAGCCTTTTTTGAGTCGTTCGCTGTAGGTTCTTTCGGCAGGGTAACGGTAAATGTCGAGCCCTCGCCGAGCTTGCTAGTCACTTTTATACGACCCCCGTGCAATGTCACGATTCGCTTTGCCCAGTAGAGGCCGAGACCTGTCCCGCCAACAGAGATGGATAACGGATTGTTGAGGCGAGAGAATTTGCCAAATAGCTTCGTATGATCGCCGCGTGCGATACCAACACCTTGATCTATGACGGCGATGGATACCGTATCGTCCTGCTGTGATACCTCGAAATCTATACGAGTGTTTTCGGGTGAATATTTGCTTGCGTTATCGAGGATATTTTCGATAACCATTTTCATCCGTGACCGATCAATCGGTGCGCTGATGCCGGGTTGGTGATAGTTCAGATGTACCTTTTGCTTGCGATCCTGGATCAGCGCATCGTGTTCGTTTATGACTTCCTGGACGAGCGGTACGAGGTTTACCTCGGTCTTGACGAGGTTTACCTTTCCGGCGTCAACTCTTGCTACTTCCAGGAGGTCGTCGACGATATCGATCTGTCGGTCGTTGCTGGCGTTGGCGCGTTCTAACATATTGCGAAGTTCGGGGGATATTTTGCCGACATATCCATCCAGGACCATAGACAGATATTGTTTTACGACGGTAGCGGGTGTCCTGAGTTGGTGCGAGGCGAGTGATATGAACTCGTCTTTTGCGGCGTTGAGCGCGAGCAGTTTCTCTCGCTGTTTAGCTAGGGTTACGGTTCTGGTGGTGAGTCTGCGCTCTCGCCGTTCGGCAAGTTTTGAGTCATGTATATCTGCGCTCGAACCAAACCATTTGACAGCATTGCCGGAGATATCGTGCATGATCGTTGCACGGCTGATATGCCAACGGTACACGCCGTCATGACGACGCAGTCGATGTTCGATACTGAGCGGATCGCCAGTCCGAAGCGTATGCATCCAGGCTGCTTCTGTTGCAGGCATGTCTTCGGGGTGAACGATTTTCCGCCAGGCTTCACCACGCAGGCTTTCACTGTCGAAGCCACTGTATTCATACCACTTAGGGTTGAGATAATCGATGGTGCCCAGAGCGGTGACGGTAAAGATCTTGTGAGGCATCACCTCGGCCATGAAGCGTAGTTGGTCGTCGCTACTCACAAGGGTGCGCACGGGCGGCTGTTCGACGTCCGGAGTTTTTATGCTACCGGTATTTACCTTATCCTTCTTCATCCGCGTCCTCTGTGCGAATTAGTGGCTAGCCTCAGGTCTGTGAGAGATGAGATAGCCCGGATTTGTGAACGTAACCTCTCTTCGGCGATATCTATTTGTATTTTAGTATAGCACCCCTGGGGAAAGTCATCGATAGGTATTTTTACTGCAAGGTAAAAAGTTCGCGCCTGATATGTTCGGTCGGTGCCCCGAGCCGGTAGAGCTCAGCTGCTATGCTGTCGACAAACCGCTTCGATCCACAGACGTAGTAACGGCCGGCTGGATCGACGATCGATTGGAGGATATCGGGGGTGATTCGTTCGCCTCTCTGGCTGTCGAACAGGTTGGCGCTAGTCTGCTCCAGTAGCTCTTTGTAGCAGAAGTCATCCTCGCCGCGCGCGCTATAAAGTAGGCTGAGTTTGGTGCTGCCGGCTTCCATTAACTGTTCACGAATCATGCTCAGAAACGGAACGATGCCGACCCGACCAGCAATGAGCGTGGTCGGCGGCTGGTCGTTTTCGACAACAAACCGTCCAAATGGTTGCGAGATAGCGATCTCCATGCCGATCCGGGCTGTGTCATGAAACCAATTCGTCACGATACCACCGGGCTCACGTTGCACCAGAAACTCGATCATCTCATCGTGCGGCGCAGAGGCGAACGAGTATTGCCGCAGCAGGGGCGCACCGTCGATGGTTACTCTCATGACGACGTACTGTCCTGCCTGGTACGTATAGCCGGCCGGTCGTGGGACACGAACCGACAACACGCTCGGCGTAAGCGGCATGATCGTGGCGATCGGTAACGGATGCCAGGCGTAGGGGTCGATAATCATTATCCCTAGTATATCTGCTAGACTAGGGAGGATGAAATCACTAAATGGCGCAGAACTCGCCGAGTACATAATCGGACGCCAGGCGAAGCAGGTCCGAGGCCTCCGCCAGGCATGGCATGTCAACCCAAAACTCGCCATCATACAGACCGTCGATAGCCCGGTGATTGATACCTATGTCCGGCTCAAGCAGCGTTACGGTGAGGATGTGTTGATCGATGTTGAAAAGCATCGGGTTACGGAAGACGAGGCATTAGTCTTGATCGATCAGCTCAACACAGATCCAGCCGTACATGGCATCATCGTTCAGCTTCCGCTCTCGGACGGGTCACGAACTGAGGAGCTACTCGAAGCCGTCGCACCTGCAAAAGATGTCGACGCGCTCGGTAGTCGGGCGACACTTGATCCGGCGACGCCGATGGCGATCAGCTGGCTGCTTGCTGGCTATAACGTTGAACTGAAGGGCAAAAAGATTGTCATCGTCGGAGCTGGCCGTTTGGTTGGCGCACCGCTGGCACGGATGTGGCAGAACTCAGGCTATGACGTAACGGTTGTTGGCGAACCGACCGCTGATCTCGCGACCATCATCCACTCAGCTGACGTCGTCGTTAGCGCGACGGGTGTTCCTGGCTTGATAACTAGTGACATGCTTCGTCCCGATACCGTCGTGGTAGACGCCGGCACCAGCAGTGAAGGGGGCAAGATTGTTGGCGATGTTGCACCCGATGTTCGCGAGCGTCACGATCTGACGATTACCCCCGAAAAGGGCGGCGTTGGACCGCTAACTATCTGCGCACTGTTCGATAACGTGATCCGCGCGGCGCGTGCTACGACGCAAGACCAAGTGACGTCTTGACGCGCTCAACGACCTGGCGAGGTGTCAGGTCGGCTTTGACGATATAGCTTTCGATACCGAGAGAACGGATATCTTTCGGTGCTTCTTCTTCTCCGAGATTGGTCAGGATCATAACTGGGATAGTCTTGCCCCAGTCGGTTTTTCGCATCTGTTTCAGAGCCTCGTCGCCATTCATGAGTGGCATTTGCAGGTCGAGTAGGACGATATCTGGGCTAAACTCTTGGACAAGTGCGATGCCATCGCGACCGTTGTTCGCGATTTGCACCTCAAAACCATCAGCCTCGAATTTCATTCGGTACATCTGCGAAATAACGCTGTCGTCTTCGATGATAGCGATCTTAGTCATGGTTAAATAGTAGCACATCTGCAGTGGCTATTGACAATTTATTAAAAACA